>CALEIO010000236.1 GCA_937875885.1 uncultured Clostridia bacterium
CTCGCCCATATCTCTGTAAGGATGGCTCATATCCCACAGTGCTGCAATGTTATCGCAAGCAAAAATGTTCAGAAGGTCGCGGAGCTTTGCAGTATCGGAATAAGCACCAACTGTTTCAACCAGCATAGCAACTTTGTTTTCCTCAGCTGTTTCAAGACAGGCTCTGAGCACAGCCTCTGAAGTTTCGTCTGCATTGTCTTTTTTGCTTGCGTGAACTCTCACATAAGGAGAGCCAAGCTGTGCTGCCAGAACAATGTGACGTTTGATTTCGTTTATGTTTTCTTCCTGTCTGTCTGCATCTGCCATATCGCAAGGAGCATCAATACAAGGAATGGAAAGTTCAAGAGAAGCCAGATGTCTGACTGTTCTGCTGATATTTTCTTCGCGGAGAGGTCCGTTCGCTCCGTGGTAGACACTTCTGCCTACATCGTGAAGCTCAAAACCTTGGAATCCCAGGTCTTTTGCCATAGAATAAAAATCTTCCCAGGCAAAACCGCTCCAACCGTTAGTTGAAAAAGATAATTTCATTTTTAGTTCTCCCCGTATACGATTTTATTGAGAGCATTGAGGTATGCACGGATTGTTGCGCCGATGATGTCGGTAGAAATACCTCTGCCGGAGAAGAGTCTGCCGTCTGCTCGAAGCTTGATGAGTGCTTCACCCATAGCCTCTCTTCCCTCTGTTACTGACTGAATCTGGAAATCATCCAGCTCATAGTGGTGACCTACGATCTGCTCCAGAGCAAGGAGTGCAGCATCGATGGGACCATCGCCTGAAGAAAGACCTGTGTAATTCTTGCCCTGCTTCTCAACAACAATGTTTGCTGTGGGGCTGATGATATTACCGGAGTTAACAACGTAGCTTATAAGTCTGTATGTGGGAGGTACCTGAAGAGCCTCGGAAGCAACAATAGCTTCCAGCTCCTTCGCACCAACCTGCTTTTTCTTTGCTGTATGGAGGAAAGCCTCGAACACCTTAGCCACATCGTCATCTGAAAGTGTGTAGCCCATACCGAAAAGCTTGGCTACATTGACAACAACGTCATCGTCGGAAAGTGTATAGCCAAGAGCCTTTACAGCACCTGCAACCACAGAGATATCGGAGTTGATATCCAACTTGATGTCGTTCTCTGCATCCTGTGCAAGGGGTGCATCAAAAGGAGTTGTCTCTGTACGTCTTGTCTTTACGATTGTTTTGATCTGCTTTGCAGTACGGGAAAGCTCTGTAACGTTAACGTTGCAATCAACGCCCATGCTCTCGCCACGGGTGTGCACAAGGTGAACGCAATTCTCAAGTACGGGGAACTGTGTTCTTGTAACAGTTGCCTTTACTTCTGCTGCACCGCTTGCAACAGCAGCAACTGCACATGCACCTGCCATACCAAGCTCACTTGCACAGTTAACACCAAGGTTAACATCCTTGAGCTCGGGAACATCCTCATAGAGGTTCTTGATAAATGTTTTATATTCATCGGGCAACTGCTGACCTGCTGTGTCGCAGATAGTAATTGTAGTTGCACCTGCTGTGATAGCTGTCTTTACTGCCTGTGCAAGGAACTCTCTCTCGCTTCTTGTAGCATCCTGTGCACAGAACTCAACGTCTGCGCAGAGACTCTTGCAATATGAAACCATCTCTTCAATAACAGAGATCATCTTTGCGGGCTTGCACTTGCAAAGGTACTCCATCTGTACTGTGGATGTGGGCAGAGAAACGTAAACTCTCTTGTTCTTTGCACCCATCACAGCCTGCCATGCCTTGTCAGCACTTTCTTTTGTTGTACCTGCATCAACACTGAGGGTACTGTTCTTTAGCAAAGATGCCACACTCTTAAGAAGCAGGGAATCTGCTGCCTCGTTTTCAATAGCAGGCATTTCGATAACATCAACGCAAACTCTGTCAAGTAGCTTTGCAATCTCAATCTTCTCCTTGAAGCTGAGTGTTGCGCCAGATGCTTTTGTGCCTTCTTTAAGTGTTACATCTGCAATTCTTACTGTTTTCATAACAGTATCCTCCTTTTTCTGGGAATAAATAAAATAATAAAAAACGCCCTGAAGCACTTATATGCTTCAGGGACGATAATAAACACCGCGGTACCACCCGGATTGTTGCATTGCTGCAACCACTCAAAATCCTTTAACGGAGATTATCCGAAACACCCTACTTGCATAAGTCACTATGAACCCTGTCTGTTCAGATGCTCTGCTCAGGAACGAGATGCAGACTCTTTGGTGTATCGGCTCGCAGCAACCGCCGACTCTCTTTAACACCGCCCGAGTGCAATTTTCCGTCATTGCATTTACAATATAATTAAAAATAAAAGATTAGAACTATCATACACCAAATGGTCAGGTTTTGTCAAGCCTTTTTGCACTTTATGGAATATTGTGCAAATAATGCGTCACAACCTATGTCCAATCTGTTATTTCTTATGAGATTTACACCATTAATGATGTAACACACCACGGGAGGATTTTCTCTCCCCGGGCTTGATTTCTCCTGCCTTCTTAAGAGCAATCTTTGTAAGCATAGGACCTACGAGCTCATAAATCATAACAGAGAAAAGTGTAATGTTACGGATTACTGCGCCCTGTGTACCAGGGAATTCTGCACTTGCGATAAGTGTCATACCCAGTGCAACACCTGCCTGGGGGAACAGTGTGATTCCAAGATATTTCTGGATTGTAGGTTCACACTTTGTGATCTTCGCACTGATGCCTGCACCGTAGTACTTACCAAGACATCTGAACACAATGTAAACAACACCAACAAGTACCATTGTCCACTGAGTAAAGATACCAAGCTCAAGCTCTGCACCGCTGAGCACAAAGAAGAGTGCAAACAGAGGACCGGTCCAGCGGTCGAGTCTGTCCATAAGTTCTTCGGAAAAATCACACATATTGCAGAATACGGTACCCATCATCATAAGCAGAAGCAGAGATGAGAATCCGCAATGAACAGTGCCTATATTAAACTTGATCTGTGAAATTGAAACAGCCAGCAGTACGTAAGCAACTGTGATTGAAAGACGCTTACTTCTGGAGTGGAACATACGCTCTGTGTAAGAAAGCAGTGCACCGAGGATGCCACCAACTACAACAGAAAGTACAATCTCAACCAAGGGCTCAACAGCGATGGAAACTACATCGAGAGCACCTGTGTTTACAGCCTTTGCTGCGCCCAGAGAAACTGCAAATACTACCAGACCGATTGCATCGTCGATTGCTACAACGGGAAGAAGCATCTGTGTTACGGGACCCTTTGCCTTATACTGACGAACAACCATAAGTGTTGCGGCAGGAGCTGTTGCAGAAGCAATAGCACCAAGGGTAAGAGCAATGGGTAAATCAACAACACCAGGCATAAGTACAGAAAGAGCAATAAGGGCTCCGTCTACTAAAATGGTAGCTACAACTGCACCTGCAAGAGCAATAATAACAGCCTGCTTACCAATCTGCTTAATGCTGGAAAGTCTGAATTCATTACCAATGGTAAAAGCGATAAAGCCCAGCGCAGTCTGTGAAAGGATAGAGAACATTTCTACATTCTCCTGAGATACAAATCCCAGACCCTCTACACCTAACATACCAAGGCAATAAGGACCTACAAGAATTCCTGCTACAAGATAGCCTGTAACTGCAGGCAGACCGAGAGGCTTACAAGCTCTGGTCAATATAAGACCTGCAAGAAGGGCTATGGAAAGACTTAATAAAACAGTCATCATTCTTACCTTCTTATCTTATGTATTACTATTGAAATACTTTCAAAGCCTACAAATAATATACCTATGCACATCCTTTGTCAATGGATAAAAACACTTTTCGACAAAACGATAAGCATACACCCCTTAAAAGCTACCGCTTTTGTATATGTTTATGGTCATTTCAAATCTTTATGCATACTGCAAAACTTTCAGTTCAGACAAACACACTCTTTTTGCTCTGTTCCTCAAAACAAAAGGCGGCAATCACAGAGCCTGTAACTGCCGCCTTTTGTGGGTTGTTTTTATATACTCAAACTATTAATTTATACACTCAACCTGTAACTGTACCTGTTATTGTCACGGTTGTAATTCCGTTACCCGCTTCTGTCCTTGCAGGCACTGTTATTGTCACCCCACCTACAGGCAGGATAAGTGTATTATCTGCTCCTACTGTGTAGTCGGTTGCGTTATATACGGTAGTAACTCCGTCAGTAACAGACTGAATGGAAGTAATTGCAAAGCCTGTGGGAAGTGTATCTGTAATCACTACATTTGTAGCGGGGATATTACCTGAATTTTCGATTGTGAAAGTATAGGTCAGGGTATCTCCCGATGCCACAACAGCTTTATCCACGCTCTTTGTAATGTCTATCTGTGCAAAGTCTTCACGGAGAATTGTAACAGATACAGGAGCAGACTGTACAACAGTACCTGTTGCACTACCCTGTCTTCCGCTTGCCTGGGCTGTGTTGGTAATGGATTCCACAGTATCTGCAATTGCACCGCTAACCTGTGCCACATAAACCACAGTAACGCTTTCTCCGCTCTGAAGCACTGTAGCTGCAGGTATAACCAAAGGATTGACACTTGTGGGAGTTACCGCTGTTACAGTACTGCCATCTATAACCACAGCGCTGTTTGCAAGGTAAGAAAGGGGTGTTCCCACACCGCCCAAGTCATCTGTAACTTCTACTGCATACAAAGGCTGTGTACCATTGTTTGTAACAGTAACAAGATAAGTTATATTCTCACCGGGTCTCCAGGAATCATTGGCTGTGCTTTTCAGGGCAGTGAGACTGTAGCTGTCAAGCAGACTGGTAGATACCACATTAGAAGCCGCAGAGCCTGTATTGTCACCTGAATTGTAGGATACGGTTGCAGAGTTATTAAGAATTGTTGCCAAGTTTTTCACCTTTCATTTTATTTTGTATTTGGAGAAGCTTCCCTTTTTCATATTATGCTGCAAAGTAAAAACTGTTCTGATTACCGTCTCCGAAAACAAAAAGAGCATCCGTCTGTAAAAAACGGATGCTCACAGCAATAATCAATATAATTATTTAACGCTGAATTTGTTCATAGAATCCTCAAAAATCTTTGCAAGTTCTGCATTGTCAGGATTGATTGTATTATCGTGGTTAGCAAAAGTGTAACCCTTCCAGCAGAAAGTTGCAGAGAGCTTTTCGTAACCTTCAAATCTTGTTGAAACAGCACTCTTGTAATCTTCCTCTGTAATCTCGTTACCCTTGCTGTCATAGTAAGTAATGGTAGGCTCTTCGCTGTCGCCTTCATAAATAGTTGACTTTGTAGCAAGGCGCTCCTCAATGAACTTACCCTCATAAAGAGAGATAGCTACCTTTGTATCGTAAGTCTCCCAGGAGCCGTTTCTTACATTATCGCTGAAAATATAGTAAATTCTGCCGGTTTCAGCCTCTTTGAATGCAAAAGCAGAGTCCTGCATAAGGTCTACCTGAGAATCGCCCTCAAAAACGTGCTCGATTTCTGTAAGAGTTTTCTTATCATCACTAAGTTCAAAGATTCTGCTTTCGGTAAAGTTGCCTGTACCGTAGTTTTCTGCAGCAATCATTTCATATTTGCCGTTGAGGTCCAGGTCTGTAATTCCATAGAAGTAAATGCTTGTGCCCTGCTTTGCCTCTACAGACCACTCACCGATATTATTGACAATACCTTTAACTTCTTCGTTCACCTGTTCTTTGTTACCGCATCCAAAAAAAACGCTGCAAACAACGAGCAAGCACATAACAAGTGCAAATAATCTTTTTTTCATAAATACATCCTCCTGTTTTATGAATATTTCTATGTGAATAAATATAATCCAAATAAACGCTTATGTCAACTTATAAGGAATTTCATTCCATCAGTTCTTCCCACAATGCATAAACCTGCGCCTGCTCATTCTGCAAGATTTCCAGTACATTTGTAAGCTCAATGAGCTTTTCGTAATCGCTTGTAACCTCTTCACTCTGAAGTTTTGACTGGAGTTCTTCAATCTGCAGATCCAACTCTTCTATTTTTTGCTCTGCTTTTTTCAGGTCGTTTTGTCTTTTGCGCTCTTTAGCCTGCTCTTCTTTTCTGAGCTTGTACTCATTCACCTTGGGCTTCTGAGGTGCAGACTCACGGCTTTGTGTAGTCAGGCTCTCCTCACCTGTCTGTGCGGTTTTCTCGGCATAGTAATCATAGTTACCCAGGAATTCACGCACACCATCAGGAGTTATCTCAATTATGCGGTCTGCAAGTTTATTGATAAAATATCGGTCGTGGCTGATAATCAGCATTGTTCCCTCATACTCAAGAAGAGTCTGCTCCAGAGCTTCTCTTGAGGGAGTATCCAGATGGTTTGTAGGCTCATCCAGCAGGAAAAAGTTTGCCCCCGAAAGCACCAGCTTAAGCAAAGCAATTCTTGCTCTTTCGCCACCGCTTAAAGCAGATATAGGCTTAAAAGCATCATCACCCTTTATAAGAAAAGAGCCAAGTGCTGTACGGATTTCTGTATTGTTCATATGAGGATAAGCGTCGCTTATCTCTGCCACAGGGTCATTCTGCGGGTTAAGGTCTGCCTGCATCTGGTCAAAATATCCCAGGTCTACCCTGGCACCAAAGGTCAGCTCATCGTACTCGGCGTCATACTGTCTGCAAAGTATTTTGAAAAGCGTGGTCTTACCGCAACCGTTTGCACCTACCACAAACACACGCTCACCACGTCTTATGTGGAGGTTTACATTATTAAGTATTTTATTATCGCCAAAACTTTTTGACACATTGCGACAAATAAGCACATCGTTTCCGCTTTCACGCTTGGGCTCAAAAGAAAGACGGATTGCACTTTCTTCACTTTCGGGCTTCTGCAGCCTTTCGCGGATTCTGTCTGCTTCCTTCTGTTTACTTGCAGCAGTAATAAAGTTATGCTCTCTGCCCCAACGCTTCTGCTGCTCAACAATTCCCTCTATACGCTTAATCTCGCGGCTGTCACGCTCATAAAGCCTTCGGGCAGCCTCAAGCTCATGGGCCTTCTTCTCCATAAATACAGAGTAGTTTCCCTCATAGCACTGAATCTTTTTGTGCTCAAGCTCAATGGTCTTGTTTGTAACAGCATCCAGAAAATATCGGTCGTGGGAAACTGCAATAATAATTCCTTGGAATGAATCTAGATAGTCTTCCAAAATGGTAAGCGTTGGAATATCAAGGTCGTTGGTCGGCTCGTCTAGGATAAGCACGTTTGGAGATTCCATAAGCACCTTACATAAGTAGAGACGTCTCTTTTCTCCACCAGAAAGTTTGCTTCCTTTATTGTTAACTCTATGGCTTAATCCCACACGTTTTATTATTTCTAATGCTTGTTCTTTAGTATAACCCTCTACTACAGCTGTAAATAAATTTTCCATAATGTTTTACTACTGCTGCTGCATGTACTACAGCATCTATTTCTTGACCTAAAGATTCAAT
>CALEIO010000237.1 GCA_937875885.1 uncultured Clostridia bacterium
CCAAACATTTTTATCTGCCAACTGACCGGGCTTGCACAATTCAACATGGCCATCATAGAAAAGCACTGTGGTACGGAGGTTATGCCGGAACTGCAGATAAGTGATATAATTGACATTATACTCGTACGTATCGCCGAAATGGAAAATCAGAGAGGGTTTCACTATTTTTTCAAGTCTTCGGATTGTGTATTTGACGTTTGTAGAAGACTCGTAATAACCTTTGTGGAAACAGCCTTTGCGAAGGACATTTCGTGGGTAACAATTACCATTGTGGTATTTTCCTCTGCAAGCCCCTTAATAGCCTTAAGAATTTCACCTGTAAGCTCAGGGTCAAGTGCACTTGTAGGCTCATCAAAAAGCATAACGTCGGGCTTCATACAAAGAGCTCGCACAATAGCAACACGCTGCTGCTGTCCGCCGGAAAGAGTTGAAGGATAAGCATCCGCTTTATCTCTGAGGCCTACTCTGTCAAGCATCTGCAGAGCAAGTTCCTCTGCACTTGCATTAATCTCTTTGAGATTACGGATGTCCTCGGGACTATAAGAACGTCCGAAGAACTTTCTGATTTTTGCCTTGTTTGCCTTTTTCTTGGCTACATAAACAGGAGCAAGAGTCATATTCTGCAGAACTGTTTTATTTTTGAAGAGATTGAAGTGCTGGAAAACCATACCGATTTTCTGGCGATGAACATTAATGTCTACCTTCATATCTGCAATATCAATATCGTGGAAGAAAATGTTGCCTGAGGTGGGGTCTTCCATACAGTTAAGACAACGGAGCAGTGTGGATTTACCTGAACCTGAAGGACCAAGGATTACTACGATTTCGCCCTTTGTAATCTCAAGGTCAACTCCCTTGAGAACTTCATTATCGCCGAACTTCTTGTGAAGATTACATACTCTTATCACCTTTACGCAACCTCCTCTCCAAAAGTTTTATAATCAGAGTTATGATAAGAACCATAACAATATAAATGAGCGCCATTGCAAGGTAAGGCACCATAAACTCGTATGAGTTTGTACCTGCTGTGTTAAATGCCTTGTAAAGGTCGGTTGCACCAACAAAACTTACAACGGAAGTTTCCTTGATAAGAGCAATAAACTCATTGCCCAGAGTGGGAATGATGTTCTTGATTGCCTGAGGAATAACAATCTTCATCATTGTAGCAGCAAAGCTCAGACCCATTGCACGGCCACCCTCCATCTGTCCGGGATCAACAGAAAGAATACCACCGCGCATAATTTCGGAGATATAGGCGCCACTGTTAAGACCAAAAACAAGGATTGATACATTAACAGGAGTGATGTTTACACCTATAAGAGGATACAGAACATAGTAAAACAGCAGAAGCTGAACTACAATAGGTGTACCTCGGAAAAGAGAAACATACACACTGCAAGCACCATTAAGAACCCGGGGAACAACATTGTACTTGGGGATTACTCTGACAGCAGCAATAACTGTGCCGATGAGTGTACCGATAAGCAAACCTGCCACAGCAATCAGAACTGTGTTCCACAGACCCTCAAGCACCATATTGTAACCCTCTTTTTGAAACATATAGTCAAAGAAGATTTCAATTTTTTTATCAAAATTACCCATATCTATTTCCTTTTAGAGCAACTGCTCTTACAAAACAAATGCCCCACCCGCAAGGAGTGAGGTATTTGTCTTAAATTTTTTGTTATTAAATCTTAAGCCAGCTTGTTGATAGACTCTGTAATAAAGTTAGCAGGCTCTTTGTCGATGATTACATAATCAAGGTTGCCGTTGAGCATATCCTGAACTGCAAGAGAACCGTTCTTGTAGCCAACACCTGTTACGTTAAGGCCATCGAAGCCCCAATCTGCATCGCCGTCTACATAGAACTGACCTGTTGTGCCGTTCTGGTAACCAACCTTTGTATCCTTACCGAGAGCGTTAAGCTTTGCCTCGATCTCATCAGGAGAGCTGATGCCGTCGAATGTTGTGTCATCGCTCTTTACGATAAGACGCTGGGAAGCCTCGTAGTAGGACTCGGAGAAATCAACGGACTCTTTACGTGTTTCGTTGATTGTAAGACCTGCCATTGCGATGTCGCACTTGTGCTGACCAACGGAAAGGCAAACTGCATCGAAGTCCATATTGTTGATTACGAGCTCGAGATCGAGGTAATCAGCAAGAAGCTTTGCGATTTCCATATCGATACCAAGGTACTTGTCGCCTTCCATATACTCGAAGGGCTCGAAAGCAGCATTTGTAGCAACAACGAGCTGATCCTTTGTCTCGTCAAGAGCAGCGGAAGTTACGGGTTCGGGGGTACCCTCACCGAAGTACTTGTTGCAGATAGCATCAAGTGTACCGTCAGCCTTAATCTCGCCGATGAATGTGTTTACTTTCTCAAGAAGCTCGGGCTGTGCCTTGTCTACACCAAAAGCATAGAGCTCCTGTGTAAGGTCAACCTGGATAACCTTTGCGGTTTTTGCAGCAGCTTCTTCAGTGTTGCCGCCACAAGCAGCCATAACGGAAACCATCATGAGTACTGCCATAAGTACAGCTAAAATCTTTTTCATGTTAAAATCCTCCTAATATTTTTCGCGCAAACGCGTTTCCGACCTTAGTCGGTAATGGGTAAAGTATAAGATATTATGCAGAGTTTGTCAACAATATGAGCAAATAATTATGCATTACTATACTAATGCATATGTATGCAGACACAAAAAATAAAAGACCTGCACAAAACAGGTCTTTGCATCACTTACCGTCCCATTGATAAAGGCTCAGGTCAACTTTGCCGTCAACTACCTCTACCCCGTCCGCCTCCAGAAGTTTCTGCTGCATATTTATTCCGCCAAAAGCAAAAGCTGACGTAAGCTCACCAAAGCGGTTAACCACACGAAAGCAAGGGATTGAATCAGGATCGGGATTAGAATGAAGCGCATAGCCTACAATCTGTGACCAGCGGGGATTGCCTGCACAAGCGGCAACCTGACCATAAGTAGCAACCCTGCCCTTTGGAATTCTTTTGACAACCTGATATATTTTTTCAAATGTATTCATTAACAAACACCCAACTCAGAGTTTTTTCTCCATTATTATGAATCGACCCCTTGCCCAATATGCATCACCAACATCGGTAAATCCAAGCTTATGGTACAGATTAAGAGCCTTCGGATTGCCGGAGAAAGTATCAAGATGAATTGCTTCATAGCCAAGCACCTTGGCTGTTTCTTCCACATACATCATAACAGCAGTTGCAAGCCCCTGTCTGTGCAAAGCAGGCGAAACACAAAGTCGGTGCACAACACACCAGGAAGCATGGGGATACTGCCAGTCAGCCTTGTAGTAATCCTCATCAGCAAACTCGTTCATAACAAAAGCCGCAGCAATTCTGCCGTCAATTACTCCAAGGATAAGTTCCTCTTTGCGGATGTCCTCTGAAAGGACTTCTTTATTCGGGTATTCATCGCTCCACTGATTGATGCCGCTTGATATCATATTCTCTACAACAGCCTTGTAAAGACAGAGTATCTCGGGCAAATCTTCTGTTTTGGCTTTTCTGAATGTAAGGTTCATATTTTTCTCCAAAAGAATTTATGTTTATATGTATAGTCAACTCATATACACAAACTTATTTCCTCGTAAGCTTTGCAACGGTCTCTACGTGAGCTGTGCGAGGGAACATATCTACTGGAGTTACCTCCATAGTTTCGTAGCCAAACTCTGCAAAGAGCTTAAGGTCGCGGGCAAGTGTTGCAGGATCGCATGACACATAGACAACACGCTCGGGTGACATTTCTTTAATTGTATGAATGAGCGCTGAATCACAGCCTTTGCGGGGTGGGTCAATAACAATAACATCGGGTTTAACACTCTCTGACTTGAGTTTTTCTGCTGCAACGGCTGCGTCTCCGCAAATAAATCTTGCATTATCAATTCCATTCTGCAGAGCATTTTTCTTTGCATCTTCTATGGCTTCAGGCACTACCTCAACACCGATAAGCTCCTTGCACTCCTTGGCCATAGAAAGTCCTATGGTACCTGTACCGCAGTACAAATCCATAAGCACGTCTGTAG
Source organism: uncultured Clostridia bacterium (assembly GCA_937875885.1). Classification (GTDB taxonomy): domain Bacteria; phylum Bacillota; class Clostridia; order Oscillospirales; family Acutalibacteraceae; genus Ruminococcoides. The sequence continues at coordinate 4,057 of CALEIO010000237.1, forward strand.
GTTTGAGCTGTGCATACTCCTTGGCAAGAGCATAGAGCTTTTCTGCCTGATTATGATTCACCTGATAGAATGACTGAGGAGAAAGTTTGAACTGCAAGTCACAGAGAGTATCGGTGATATATCCGTTGCCATAAACTGTTCTGAACTTTTTGCCTACAATCACGTTTGTTTTTTCTGTATTAGAATTAACGATCACACTCTTTACCTGGGGCAGAGCTGTTGTGATACGATTTACAAGTTCTTCTTCGTAAGGAATTTTATTGCCGTTTATAACAATGCACACCATCAGCTCGCCGCTTATCTCACCATAACGAAGATAAAGATGACGGACAAGACCTGTGTGTGTTTCTTCGTTATACACAGACACATTCTTTTCTTCAACAAACTCTCTGAGAATTTTTGAAGCAGTAAGGAAATTTTCAGGCTGAAGCTCACAATCCATACTGTCTACAATTCTGTGGCTGTGACGGGAGAAAAATCCCATTGCAGGTTTACCCTCGGCAGAAAGCCCCACAGGAATCTGTGCTTTGTTGCGATAGCGGCAAGATGTTTCAGCGCTGATTACAGGATTTATCTTTGTATTAATTCCGCCGATTCGGCTGATTGCATCTGCAACACGCTTTTCTTTGAGCTTTGACTCTGCTTCGTAAGAGATATGAGAATACACACAACCACCGCAAAGTCTGAACACAGGACAAGTCGGATCTATTCTGTCCTCTGAAGGCTCCAGAATTTCTTCAATCCTGCCGAAAGCAAGAGTTTTCTTCACCTTGAGGATCTTCACTGCGAGTTTATCGCCCACTGCAGACATAGGTACAAACACAGCAAGGCCATCTTCTGTTCTGCCGATACCGCTACCCTCTGAAGACATAGCTGTAATCTCAAGTACTATTATATCGTTCTTTTTAAGTTCCATAATCCACCGCTCAGCATAAAATAATATTGCTTAAAACATTTTATACTATTTTATCATCTGATAAGGTGTTTGGCAATGTCTTGCACACAAAAAGAGTAACAATATTGACACAGATATTTATTTTTTATATAATCCGAAATATAATAGGTACATTAAATATAAGTTCACATATTATTCGGAGATGATAAGGTATGAAATACGATAATATCCTTAAAAACATAAAAAGAATCCATTTTATTGGAATCGGCGGCAGCGGTATGTGCCCGCTTGCAGAAATTCTTCACGAAAAGGGCTATTATTTAACAGGCTCAGATAATAATGAAACCGATACACTAAAAAGAATAAGAAATATGGGTATTGATGTTAAAATGGGGCACTGTGCCGAAAATATCAACGGTGAGTTTTATTGTCACAACACCTGTTTCTTCATCCTTTGTTACCTCTGCAACTCCGTCCAGAACCTGACGAACGTGGTCAAGATCATCTGATG
>CALEIO010000238.1 GCA_937875885.1 uncultured Clostridia bacterium
AGGAACTGGTTTACAGTAGCCTTAGGGCCGCGGCCGCCAAAGATGATAACAGCGAGTACAACAACGATAACTGCCGCCATTGCAAGTGCCATATTGCGTTTTGCAGGGTTGTATTCACCGTCAGGTTTTTTGCCCTTCTGCACCTGTTTTGCTTCCTTCAGCTTGCGTGCATCCTCGTTGTCAACAATGTTGTTGATAAGAAGAAGGCTGTTGTCATCTTTGGGGATAAGAGGGAAGCTCTGAAGACGAAGGCAACCCTTGCTCTCCATAAATGACAGGAACATCTCACGAAGCTCGTTAAGACCTGTCCACTGCATATAAATCATCCTTTCAATAATATACTTTGATTATTTTTATACAAAAAAATAAACTCCTGCCCCAAAAGGGACAAGAGTAAAATCCTGCGGTACCACCCTGATTGACGAATGCAAAAAACACATCCGCCCACTCAAAACCTTTAACGCAGATTGTACGCTGTACTCATCGCACAGAGCTCGGGGATGGCTGATACTGAACCTTACAAGCACCTTGCAGCCTTGGGCGCTCTCTCTGTAGAAAGGTGTTGGGTATCTCGTCCCGTCATTGCCTTATATCATATCTTAAAACATTATATATTTTTGCGCAGGAAATGTCAATATATTTTAGGTTTTACTTGCAGATTCAAGCAAAAAACAAGGGACAGCGATATTCTACGCTATCCCCTATCTTCTTTTGCTCTAAAAGCAGAAAAGCATTTATATATGCTCGATTTATTTAGTAATACTCATAGAAACTTTGTTTCTGAACATAGTTAAATCATCCATATGAACGGTGAAGGTATATTCCCCACCCTCGGTCACAATAAGTTTTGTGGTTTTATCTTTAGTATTAATGCTCAATCGGTTGCAGGTATCGGTAACAACAGAGCCATTTCCGAAGAGTTTGCATGACAGATTATCAACAATCTGAACATCGTATTCACCGGGAGCAAGCTCAACCTTCATTTCAGGATTTCCGTCTTTGTAACCCCAGAATTCCTCAACCATTGTTTTGTTTTCACCCTGTATCTGCAAACAATACTCTGCCACCAGATGTCCGTAATTGTGCTTGTAGTACCCAAAACCGCTTACAGTATCAATATCTTCTTTATTAACCGAAAGAATACTACAATTATAATTTCTCACAAGGTCGATACAATCAGAAGGATAATAGTTCATATAAAGTATCAGGGTATCATCTACAACGGACAATTTTTTTATCCAGGTTGAACTACTGGAAGATATGTCCACATAATACATACAGATAATAAGAGATTTTTCCGAGAAGAACTTATTGTCATACGCAGGATGCAACTCAACAGGAATATATGATTTAACATTTGACAAAGCTTCTTCAGCTTCAGCTGCGCTGTTCGCTATGAAAATTCTGGTGCCATCCATACAATCTTTGTAGGAGCCGATATACCATTCGGAATCCGCTGTAAAAGGAATGTTGCTGTCTTCATTATCGGGCAGGGTTTCGGGCACATCATCGAGAGTCTTGTACCACACATCCCAGATATAGTCGTAATACCAGCCCGCTTCATAATTAATCCAGCCGCTTTGTTCGGATTCATCAGAAGAATAGAAAACAATCTTATGCAGGTTACCAACCATATCGGTTTCGTAGGTGTAAATCTCATATCCGTTGACGGTTTCTTCGGTTTTAACCATATCCTCCATCTTAATACGTTCAAATTTCGTATTAATAAGTTTTACTTTTACACCATCCCAATTACCGGAGTTGATAAAGTTAACCTTTAATGTACCGGAAGGTGCTACCTCTGGAGGATCGGGATTCTGTGGTGGATAAATTTCGGGAGGATAAGTTTCAGTAGGTTCAGGATAGGTTTCGGTAGGTTCCGGCTCAGTTGGCTCAGTCAACCTATCAAGCAAACTGTCCAGATCAACTTTCTCACCTGACAAAACCTCGCTCTCACCCTTTACGGGAGAAAGTCCGTATTCACCATTACCGTAATAATAGAACCACTCACCGTAATATACAAGATCGTTGTCTTGATCAAGCCAATACATACTATAGTAATCCAGAACATATATCATCTTATCGAAGGTATCGATGCCATCGGGATAAAAATCGTTTTCAGATGGAGCATAACCTTCAAGGCTTATGTTGCCTGTGCGGTAAGCTTTGTAGTAATCTGATGATGCTGTTGAGTTTACGCCACCATTAAGGTAATTGTTCCAGATTATTTTGGTGACATCTGTGGGCAAATCGTAATAATACACACCTTCTACATCGCCCTTTTTGGCAGGTATTCCGGGCCACTGTGCATGAGAAGCTGTGCCCTCCCACCAATAGACACCTGCTTTGTTACCGGTTAATTCCGTTGACTTATTGAGCCAATCCTCAGGCATATAGAAATAGTAGCGGTAGGTTTTTGTGGGAGTGTTATCTTGGTTCAGGGCAGCAATGTCCACAGTTTTACCTGTGAGGATTTTGCTGTCGCCTCGTACGGGTGCAGTGCCGTACTCACCGTTGCCATAGTAATAGAACCACTCGCCCATGCACTGAAGACTACCGTTAAAACTACAGCAAGTGGAAATTTGTTCATGCATTGTAACATAAATCATACCGTCAAAGTTCTCGGTGCCATAAGGATAAAGATCACTCTCAAAGGGATCGTAATACTCTGTGCCGATGTTGACTGTCTGGGCTGCCATTTTATATACAGGCTGTTCTACATCAGCACCACCATCTAAATAGTTGTTCCAGATTATAGTGGTAACATCCTTGGGAACATCGTAGTAATACACACCTTCTACATCGCCCTTTTTGGCAGGTATTCCGGGCCAGGACTTGTGCGAATTTGTGCCCTCCCACCAATAGATGCCAGCTGTGTTACCTGTTTTGGCAGTATAAGCATTGAGCCAATCCTCAGGCATATAGAAGTAGTAACGGTTAGTATCGGGATTAATAACGTAATCTTCTCCAATGTATGTATCTACCCGCATGCCTGCAATAAATTTCTGAATAATGGTAGAATCCTTAATGTTCACTCTGCCATTCTGATCCGCATCAGCAACAACAAGAGAAACCTCGTCTATTGTAGCAAGTATTGCAATATGCTTCTGTATGATAGTTGCATCTTTGATATTCACCGCATCGTTGTTGTCGGCATCACCAAGCAGACGGATAATACTTGCTTCATCCTCTGAAGCATCAAAAACAGGCTCAGTAGGCTCAGGGAAACAGTCGTCATCCCCGGGCTCACCTATAACCTCATCATCTGAGCTGTCAGAATACGATGGCAGGTTATAATCGGGAGTTGTATCAAAGGTAACAGCACTAACAGGCAGACTAAGCAATAACATTGCAACTGCAATAACTATGCAAATTATTCTTCTGTACTTCATACTGACATCTCCTTTTACTGAAAATATATTAATACAAACTCTTTAATATAAATATTATACTGCCGCAACTCACAAATGTAAACATTTCTGTGCATTTTATACAACAAAACACAAAGAAACCTCCCCTTTTGCGGGGAGGTTTGGTTTTATATGATTATGTTTACTTTTTCTTTACACGAAGGAAGGAGCCTGCGGGGATTTTGCGCTCGCAGTGAAGCTCAAGCTTCTGCATGGGGTGAGGTGTGGAGTCAACCTCCTGGCCGTATTCATCCACAAGCTTCTCTGCCTTTACTGTGAAAGGAATTCCGCTTGGAGGAAGAATATCAACCTCATCACCAAGATAGAATTTGTTGCGCTGTGTGATGATACCGCCAAAATCTCGCTCTTCCTCACAAAGAGCCACCAGGTCGTAGTGACGGATGTAGCCGCCTGATGAGGTATTCTGACCGGGAGTTGTGCCAAGGTAAAAACCTGTGCTGTATTCTCTGTGGCTGATTTTCTCAAGTTCTTCTTTGATAAGGGGTGATGTGGTGTAGTCATCCTGAAGACCACCATCAAAGTAGGCGTCAAGCGCCTGTCTGTAGGCATTTGTAGCAACAGCAGAGTAGTAAGCTGTCTTTGCTCTGCCCTCAATCTTGAAGCTGCTGATACCTGCTTTTACAAGCTCGGGGATGTGGTCTATCATACACATATCCTTGGAATTATAGAGGAATGTGCCGCCGTTGTCTTCCTGTACGGGATAGAAATTACCCTCGCGATTTTCCTCGTAAAGGTGATACTTCCAGCGGCAGGGCTGTGAGCAATCTCCGCGGTTGGGGTCTCTGCCTGTAAGGTACTCGGAGATAAGGCATCTGCCCGAAAAGCTCACGCACATTGCGCCGTGGACAAAGCACTCAATCTCCAGATCTGCAGGGATATTTGCACGAATCTGTGCAATTTCTTCAAAAGAAAGCTCACGTGCAAGCACAACTCGCTCTGCGCCCATTTCGTAGAAAGCCTTTGCGGTTTCGCTGTTTACGATGCCTGCCTGGGTTGAGATATGAATTGCTGTATTGGGTGCATATTTCTTTGCAAGCTGAAACCCACCGATATCCGCAACAATAAGAGCATCCACCCCTGCACTCTCTGCAAAACGTAGAAAATCGGGCAGGAGTTTTATCTGCGGCTCACGGGGAAGCCCGTTGCAGGTAAGGTAGAGTTTTTTGCCCAGAGCGTGTGCTTCCTGCACAGCCAGGGGCAGAGTTACTTCGTCAAAATTCTTGGGA
>CALEIO010000239.1 GCA_937875885.1 uncultured Clostridia bacterium
GGAGAAAAGAGCTCGCTCGATTATGCTCCGGCTCGCAAGGAGGACGGTACCGTTTTGGTGCCTGCCTTTATCGAGGGCTTCGGCGGCAAGGCCGAGACCTATGAGGGAAAGAAATATACCGGGTATGAAGCAACCCAGGCACAGAGAAAGCTTGAAACTGCGTTTCGTCATTCGAGCGACCGCTATACCATTGCAAAAGCGGCAGGCGATAAAGACATGATGCTCAAAGAGCAAACGCGTATGACGCAGATTTCGCAGAAGTATAACGAGTTTTCCAAGACGGCAGGATTGCCTACCAAAGTGGAGCGGTTGAGCAGTGGAAATTTGTCTAAATCGTTGACAAAGCGTGGGAATAGTGGTATAATAAAAATAGGTGTTAAGTTAGATGAAGAAAAGACTTCAAAAAAGAAAGATGATGACTCAAGTCTTCTTGAAAACACCCACATAATCGGTGCAGGTGAAGTTGTTACACAGAATATCACAGAAACTCTTGAAACAAACTTTATGCCATACGCTATGAGCGTTATCGTATCCCGTGCAATTCCTGAAATTGACGGTCTTAAACCATCTCACAGAAAGCTTCTTTATACAATGTATAAAATGGGACTTCTCAATGGTGCAAGAGTAAAATCAGCAAATATCGTCCGTCGTACAATGCAGCTCAATCCTCACGGTGACGCTGCAATCTACGATACAATGGTACGTCTTTCCCGTGGTTATGAAGCACTTCTGCATCCTTTTGTACTTTCAAAAGGTAACTTCGGTAAATTCTATTCCAGAGATATGGCATGGGCGGCTCCCAGATACACAGAAGCAAAGCTTGAACCTCTGTGTAACGAACTTTTCAGAGATATCGACAAGGATACAGTTGATTTTGTAGATAACTACGATAACACAATGAAGGAGCCCACACTCCTTCCTGTTACTTTCCCGTCTGTACTCGTTAATGCCAACACAGGTATTGCTGTTGGTATGGCTTCATCTGTATGTTCTTTCAATTTAAGAGAAATCTGCGAAACCACAGCAGCTCTCATCAGAGATGAAAACCACGATATTTATTCCACGCTGCCTGCACCTGATTTTTCAGGCGGTGGACAGATAGTGTACAACGAACAGGCTCTCCGTGATATTTACGAAACAGGTAGAGGAAGTATCAAAATCCGCAGTGATTATACTTACGATAAGGCAAACAACTGCATCGATATATCTTCAATTGCTCCTTCTACAACAATCGAAGCAATTATCGAAAAGGTAATTGATCTTGTAAAAGCTGGTAAAATCAAGGAAATCGCAGATATACGAGATGAAACAGGTCTTAACGGTCTTCGTATCACTATCGACCTTAAACGTGGCACAGACCCTGACCTGCTTATGAAAAAACTTTATAAACTCACACCTCTCGAAGATTCGTTTTCCTGTAACTTCAACATACTTGTTGGTGGTACACCTATGGTGCTGGGTGTAAAAGATCTTCTGGAAGAGTGGATTGCATTCAGAATCGAATGTGTACGCAGAAGAACTCATTTTGACTTAAGAAAGAAGCAAGAGAAACTCCATCTTCTCTATGGACTTAAAGAAATTCTTCTTGATATCGACAAGGCTGTCCGCATTGTTCGTGAAACCGAGCAGGAAAAAGAGGTTGTACCTAACCTTATGATTGGCTTCGGTATCGACGAAATCCAGGCTGAATACGTGGCAGAAATCAAGCTCCGTCATCTTAACAGAGAGTATATTCTCAAGCGTATCGAGGATATCGAATCCCTTGAAGAAGAGATCAAAGAACTGGAAACTATTCTTGCAAGCAAGGCAAGAATCAAGACTATCATTGTTAAAGAGCTCAAAGAAGTTGCAAACAAACACGGACAGGATAGAAAGTCCCAGATTCTTTACATCGAAGATGACGCTTTTGAAGAGGTTGTTGAGGAAATCCCCGATTATCCCGTTCATTTATTCTTTACACGCGACGGATATTTCAAGAAAATAACTCCCCAGTCATTAAGAATGAGCGGTGAGCATAAACTCAAAGAGGGAGATGTAATTGTTTCCACCTTCGAAACAACCAACAACACCGATCTTCTTTTCTTTACCGATAAAGCACAGGTTTACAAAGCAAAAGCTTCAGATTTTGCTGACACAAAGGCAAGTGTTCTGGGTGACTATATTCCTGCGAAACTTTCTATGGATGAGGGTGAGCAGGCAATAGGTCTTATTATCACCAAGAATTACGAGGGGATTGTTATCTTTGCTTTTGAAAATGGTAAGGTTGCAAAGATACCTCTTGATTCATATGCAACCAAAACAAATCGCAAACGTCTCACCAATGCCTATTCCGATAAATCACCGCTTATCGGTGTTGAGTTTGCTCCTGTTGATGCAGAATATCTGCTCACATCATCATCTGGCAGAATGCTTCTGTTGCACACCGGTGCAATCAACCTGAAAACTTCCAGAACAACACAGGGTGTAGCCGTACTCAAGCTGAAAAAGGGACAGCGTCTAATGTCAATGACACCTTACACAGAGGGAATGTTTTCCAAACCTTCTCGTTACAGAACACGTTCTTTACCTGCTTTGGGTGCTCTGCCTGCAGTGGAAGACAACGCTGAACAGCTTACAATTATCTGATTTATTAATTTATTTTGCATATTACGAAAAAAACACTTGCAATATCGCTGCTTATGTGATAATATACTAATGTTATCGAATTTTCAGCTTTTTGCTTTTATAATGAAAGGAATGTTTTGAAATGGCTTGGTATTTTTACCTTATCGGCGCTGTAACACTCGTAGCAGCTCTGGCACTTATCATTGTAGTAATTCTTCAGGAAGGCAATTCCAAGGGTGTAGGTGTTGTCAGCGGTGGTGCTGATACATTCTTCTCCAAGAACAAGGCTCGTTCTATCGATGCTTTCCTCAGCCGTTGGACAAAGTTCTTTGCTATCGCATTTTTTGCACTTGTAATAGCTATGAACGTAGTTGCATACTTCTTTGCATAATTTTTTATCTATCGGCATATTATGGACTGTGGGTTTGTCCCGCAGTCCATTTTTGTTTTTATCGGAGTGATTAATATCAGCACAAAATATTATGTAATTGCTGTCTTTGCGATATTGTTGTTTTATTCTGTTATCCTTGCTGCAGGCAAAAAGAAAAAGCCCTTAAAAAGGGCTTTTTATACAATGATATTTGGGATTGTTGCATTACTATCTGTAAACCTTGCAGGAAACTTCACAGGTGTATATCTTCCGGTTTCACCATTGTCGCTTACAGTTTCATCTGCGCTCGGTGTACCGGGAATAGCTGCAATGCTGACTATGAGCCTGATACTATAATCAGCTCAAAGATGCCAGGTCCTCCAAAGTGTCTTTAATAAAGGAATTGTTTCTCGTCATAGTTGCCAGCATAACCTGATAGAAAAGCTGTGGATTCTTATAGAAATTCTTCTTGATGATTTTAGCTTGTTCACTGTCTGCCACAAAGAGAGAAACAGACATAAGCTCCATATTACCACCTGAAATAGTGCATTTTACATTATAACCATTTTCAGTTTTATCTATAACAACTTTATTTTCCTTTTCAATCTTTTCTTTAGCCAGAAGACTGAGCGCACACTCAATTGCACGCTCTTTTACAGTAAGAGCAAGGGTACTTTCAAGCTGATCAGAGATAAGTCTGCCATTTGAAGTAGAGGTGAAAAGGGAAGAGCCTTCTTCAACAGGGCAAAGATTGCCGCCTTTCACAAGGTCATCAAAGCAAGAACTTGCTTCAAAATAATTTGTAAGACCACGTTCAAGCAAGGCTTCCATAACAGTATCCTTGGTCATAGGCTGTTTAATTGATGCAAAGAGGTAGCAGATAAGAATCCTTACCTCTGTTTTACTTCTGATTCCGCCAAGACTGATGCCTTCGTCAAATGTATCAAATGCCATATAATTCGCCGCCATTTCGTTCGTTTATATACTTATAAATGTATTATAACATATTTTTCGTAAATGTGTACCCTAAATTTACATTGACTATTCTTTATCAAAATGATATTATTATACTAAAGTCGAGTTGGTTCGACTTAACATTAAATAGGGGTGAGTATATGGAAGGATATTTACCTTATATCTGGCTGGTATTGGCTTTGATTCTGGGTATAGTAGAAATAAGTACAGCACAGCTTGTTTCAATCTGGTTTGTTGCAGCAGCAATGGTTACATCTTTGTGTGCAGCTACCTTTTTAAGCGATAGCTTATGGCTACAGATTGTTGTGTTTGTGGTTGTTTCTGCAGCAGCACTTGTTCTTACAAGGCCTATTGTCCGCAAAATCAGAAACTCTGACAAAGCTAAAACCAATTCAGACAGATATATCGGCAAGGTTGGCATTGTAACAATCGACATCGATTGGAAAACAGCCACAGGACAAGTCGAGGTTGAAGGCTCCCGCTGGTCGGCAAAGTCTGCAGATAATCAGACGATCACAGCAGGCACAAACGTAACCGTTGAAGAAATTCAGGGAGTAAAACTGATAGTAAAACCATTGAGTGAGTAAAGGAGAAAATTATGGAACCTATCGCAGTAATCATTTTAGCTATTATTTTTGCAATAATTCTGCTTCTTGTAAAGAACATCAAAATCGTCCCTCAGGCGCATGCATTTGTTGTTGAAAGACTCGGTGCATACTACAAAACCTGGGGCACAGGACTTCATATGAAGATTCCTTTTATCGATAAAATCTCCAAGCGAGTATCTCTCAAAGAAAAGGTTGTGGATTTCCCTCCTCAGCCCGTTATTACAAGAGATAACGTAACAATGCAGATTGATACAGTTGTTTATTTTGAGATAACAGATCCCAAGCTTTACACTTATGGTGTTGAACGTCCTCTGGATGCTATCGAAAACCTCACAGCAACAACACTCCGTAACATCATCGGTGACCTTGAGCTTGATAATACTCTTACATCAAGAGACACAATCAATGATAAAATCCGAATCATCCTTGACGAAGCAACAGATGCATGGGGTATCCGTGTAATCCGTGTTGAACTTAAGAACATTCTTCCTCCAAGAGAAATTCAGGATGCAATGGAAAAACAGATGAAAGCAGAGCGTGAGCGCCGAGCAAGAATTCTTGATGCAGAAGGTGAAAAGCGTTCTCAGATTCTTGTTGCAGAAGGTCTTAAAGAGTCTGCAATCCTCAAAGCAGACGCTGTAAGAGAGTCAAAAATCAGAGAAGCAGCAGGTGAAGCTGAAGCTATTCTTACAGTGCAGAAAGCTTATGCAGATGCACTCAGAATGCTCAACGAAGCAAATCCCACACAGGCAGTAATCGCACTCAAGAGCCTTGAAGCATTCGAAAAAGCAGCAGACGGCAAAGCAACAAAGATTATCATTCCTTCAGACATTCAGAGCCTTGCAGGTCTTGCTACATCCGCAAAAGAACTTTTCTCAGCAGACATTGTAAACACAGAAGCCGAATAAATAATAATCAGGAGCAGTATTGTTTAACAATACTGCTCCTTTTTTGTTACTTATTCAATTCCTGTTACTTTGTATCCGCCTGCGGTGATAAGCTCAATAATTACATTGTTATCTGCATCATCTGCAATAACAGCAGTACCTTTTGTGAAGTCAACAACTACATTTGCATCAACAGCTTCAAGAA
>CALEIO010000240.1 GCA_937875885.1 uncultured Clostridia bacterium
AAGGCTACCGAGATCCAGCAGAGGCTTAACAAGACCTTCAGATGTAAGATCGACGCAAGCGACAAGAGCCCCGGATGGAAGTTCTCCGAGTACGAGATGAAGGGCGTTCCGCTCCGTATCGAGATCGGTCCGCGCGATATCGAAAACAACTCCTGCGTTCTCGTTTCGAGAGTAAGCCGTGCAAAGACCTTCGTTTCCCTCGACGGAATCGAGGAGTCGGTTGAGGCAGGACTTCAGAGCGTTCACGACGAGCTCTACAACCGCGCTCTCGAGAACCTCAAGACCCGCACCTCCAACGCGGCAACCTGGGAAGAGTTCCTTGACATCGCAGAGAACAAGTCGGGATTCATCCGCGCAATGTGGTGCGGCTGCTCCGAGTGCGAGGACAAGATCAAGGACGAGACCGGCGGCGTTAAGTCACGTTGCATCCCCTTTGAAGAGGAGCACATCTCCGATGTTTGCGTATGCTGCGGCAAGCCTGCAAAGCATATGGTTTACTGGGGTAAGCAGTACTAATATTTAGGAGGATTTTATTATGTCAGAAGATATCAAAAACAATATTCCCGAAGAGGAAGAAGCAAGCATTATCGTTCTTGAGGACGATCTCGGCAACAAGGTTGAGTTTGAGTATCTTGATGTTATCGAGTACGACGGCATTGAGTATCTTTACCTCATCCCTGCAAACGAAGAGGATGGCGACGAGGTTGTTATCCTGAAGATTACATCTATCGATGACGAGACAGAGTCTTTTGAGGGCATCGAGGATGAAGAACTTCTTGACACACTTTTTGAGCAGTTCAAGAACAAGTGGAAAGATGAGTTCAACTTCGAATAATTTAAGAATAACTTAAAAGAAACAACGCTGCGGTACTAGATACCACAGCGTTGTTGTTATTTTGTATTGAATTTTGCAAGGGGGAGCTTTCGCAGGAGCAGGTAAAAGGGAGTTCCCAACACCACACATACTACAAATTCACCCAAGGCAACCAGACTTGCCTGAAGCATAAAACCGCCAAAGGTGAAAGCACCCTCGATGTAGAAAATCTCAAGCTCCAGTCCGATGATTACAGCATTGAAGATAACGGGCATCATCAGAGCAAAAAAGGGAACCGAGAAAAGGCGGATATCCTTGAGTTTGTAAGCGCATACTGCCGCAAGGAATGTGGCAGAAGTGCCGAGCACCATATCCAGGGGAAGTACACCAACTGCAATAATGTTTGAAAGCAGACAGCCGATGGTAAGTCCCGGGATTGCAGGGGGCAGGAATACTGCCAGTGTGCAAAGAAGCTCACTTACACGGAACTGTACAGGTCCCATAGATGAGGTGGGGAGTATCAGCTCCTGGGTGTAGTTTACCGTCACATAGAGTGCGGCAATGATTGCGGCCTGTACCATATAAAGGGTGGCCGCAGTTTTATTTTTGTTCATTTAATTTTCCTCCGTAGTTTTGATTTGGGTTTTACCCCTGTCAGGATATTGCGAACTGACATTATCAGAAGCGCATTCTCAACGTAGCCCGAAAAAATCGAACACCGTTTTGCGCAAAGGTTATTATACAATCAATTATTTTTTTTTGCAACAATTATTTACATAAACAGCCTTACCGTAAGCACAGAAAAAACAACAGCGGTGAAGTCGGCACAGAGCCCTGCTGCCAGAGTGTGTCGTGTTTTTCTGATTCCTATGCTTCCGTAATAAACAGCAATGGCATAAAAGGTGGTTTCGGTGGAGCCCAGCATCACCGCTGCCGTCCGGCCCACGAGGGAATCGGGGCCGTGGGCGGCCATCAGCTCCGCGCCCACGGCCAGGGCCGCGCTGCCGCTGAGGGGCCG
>CALEIO010000241.1 GCA_937875885.1 uncultured Clostridia bacterium
GGAGCAGATGCATGGTAAACCCCTGGCCCTTGCCGTCGCCGGGGACGATGGCCAGCAGGAACACCAGCACACCCATACCGCCGACCCAGTGGCTGAAGCTTCGCCAGAAAAGGAGTCCGTGGCTCATAGAGTGGAGCGCTTCTGCAGAAAGTATGGTGGCACCTGTGGTGGTGAAACCACTCACTATTTCAAAGAAAGCATCAATGTAAGAGGGGATTGCACCAGTTATTACAAAGGGAATTGCACCAACCGCCGCCATAATCAGCCAGGCGTAAGTAACAATGGCAAAACCTTCTTTGCCGTAGATAACCTTTGTGCCGGGCTTGGAAAAAGTCCTGAGCACAAATCCCAGCAAGAGGGAAACACCGACTGCTATAAGAAAAGCCCAGAGGGTAGAAAACTCGCCATAGATGGCTGCTGTGATAGCAGGCAGAAGCAGCAGAGCCGCATTTGCCAGGGTGATATGTCCCAGGGTGTAGAGTACCATTCGTCTGTTCATAAGATTACCTCGTTACTCTACTATGATATCGGCAAGGTCATAAAGAATATGGTCTGTGCTGGTAACAACAACCTTGTCAGAGGGGAGAATTACGTCGTTACCTGTGGGAACAATAGCCTTGCGGTTTCGGAGTATTCCTGCGATGAGGATGTTTTTCTTGAATTTGATATCCTTAAGAGGAATGTTAACGTATTTGAACTCGGAGTGAACATTGAAGAGAAGAACTTCGGCGTTGCCATCCATAATTTTGTAGAGCTTTTCAACATTACTGCCGACTGTATTCTGCAGAGCTCTTGCATATCGTACCAGTACGTCGGTAATGGTGCGACGGGGAGAGATGATTGTATCAAGGCCCATTCTGCCTGCAATGGGAATAAACTCACCACGGTTAACTTTTGTGATAACCTTGGGCACTTTCTGGGAAGATGCATAGTAAGATAGCAGAATGTTTTCTTCGTCGATACCTGTAAGAGATACAAAAGCATCCATTTCGTTGATGCCTTCTTCAAGCAGAAGTTCCTGCTGGGCACCATCGCCGAGAATTACATTTGCGCCGGGCAGAGTTTCTTCAAGCTCGTGGCATCGGTCGGAGTCCTTATCGATAATGGTAACGGAGTTGCCCGATGCAAGAAGCATTTTTGCAAGGTAATATCCTGTACGGCTACCGCCCAGAATCATTACGTTACGAGCCTGCTTTCTTGTGATTTTAAGGCTTCTCATAAGTTTGAGGATTTCTGTGGGAGCTGCTGTAAGAGCAATTTTGTCGCCCTCCTGCAGTACAAAGTTACCGTCAGGGATGAAAACTTCGTCTTCTCTCTGTACGGCACAAATAAGGAAGTTTGCTTTCTGGTTTTTACGCAGGTCCATAATTTTCATATTATGGAGTGGGCTGTCTTCCTTAAGTATCAGCTCGATAAACTCAAAGTTACGGGTAGAGAATGTTTCAATGTGTACTGCACCCGGGAGTTTTAAGATGTTGAATATATCCTGAGCGGCAAAACGCTCGGGGTTGATAGACATAGAAAGTCCCAGTTTCTGCTGGAGAAATCCCAGAGAACTTTCGTTGTAAGCTCGGTCGCGGATACGTGCGATTGTGTTTTCTGCACCGAGAGTCTTTGCAATGTAGCAGCTGAGCATATTCAGCTCGTCAGAGCCTGTAACAGCAATGAAAATGTCTGTTTTTTCTACTCCTGCTTCGGTGAGAATGGTAGCGTCTGTACCGATTCCGCCAACACCTATGATGTCATAGATGTTCATAATATCGGCAACTTTCTTTTCGTTTTTATCAATAGCAACAACCTCGTGGCCCTCTTTAACAAAATCTGCAATAAGAGATTTGCCAACCTTGCCGCAACCGACAATGATAATTTTCATAGTGAAACTCCTTTTGAAAAAGCAATTTTCATTCACAAAAATTTTATTCATTAACAGTTATATATAAACTGTGTCTATATTACTCCTTTTGTTCTGAAAATACAATGATATTTTGAATTTTCCCGAAAAATTTGCAGATAATATTACAGAGAAAAAGTAAAGGGTGATATTATGGACAAAGATAATAAAGCAAATCCTTCGCGTTTTCCTCAGGAAATGCCGGCGGATAACAAGAAGGATTATAGCCACGGTGTAATTGAAAATGTAGTGAAAAACGAGATTGAAGCACCACTTGCAAAAAATCCCGTGAAGCCTGCTGATACAGATTCTCTTAACACGGAATTTGCTAAAAAGCAGTGGGGAACCAATCAGTAATCTCACACGTTTTGTTGCAGCAGTGCCTTGCGCATTGCTGCTTTTTCTTGACCTTGCTGTAGTAACAGAGTATAATCATATAAAGATTAAATTTATATGCTGCTCGTAATTTATTACAGACAAGGGGATAATGTTATGGGACTTTTCTCAAAAACCAAAACAGAGGTTTCTAACCGAAACAGAACTTTCAGCAATCCTAGAGATCAGAAAATCAGCGATGCATTGTGGAATGCGATTGACGCTCTCACAGAAAAGAAGTATATGGACCCTGCTGATCAGTTGGGTTGTTATATTTTAAGTGGAGATGATATGCTTATGACCAATCATAAGGATGCCCGCACCAGAATGAAAGAAATTGACAGTGTAGAAATTGTTAAGTTTCTGATTAAAGAATATTGCAAAGAGTAAGTCTGATTGCACCCATCATCTGTTAGTATGGATGATGGGTGCTTTTTTCTCAAATATGATTTGACTAACTAAATTGGTAGTGCTATTATTAATGTATATATTCAAAGGGGGATTTATAATGAAAAAAACTTGTAGAAGGTTATTCAGTTTGCTTATTTCTCTTATGCTTGTGTTCAGTATGGTAACTGCTGCAGGGGCTGCTGTGCAGTTAGGAGATTGTGATTTCAGATTTGCAAATCTTTCCGGTGGCATTATGATTACCAAGTACACCAGCAACTATACAGAAATAATTATTCCCGAGGCTATTGTGGGCGTTCCCGTTACCCAGATCAGTGATCAGGCATTTTTTGGTTGCAACCTTGTAAGTGTTGAGATTCCTGTTGCGGTTTCTACCATTGGTGACAGAGCTTTTTCCACTTGCAGCTCTCTTGAAAGTTTTTCTGTTGATGCTAGAAATGCAAATTATTGCGCTGTGGACGGCGTGTTGTTCAGCAAAGATATGACAACACTGGTGCGTGTTCCCAACCAATACGGCAAGTCTACCTTCGTCGTGCCGGATAGTGTCACGACCATCGGCAGTAACGCATTTGCGGATGCCCGAGGATTAACCACCATCACCATCCCCGAAGGCATTATTTTGGAATAACTTGGCGGTGTAACCGCCAAACATCACTGTGCGTAGCACAACATCACTTTGGCTATGCCAAAACATCACGAAAAAGGCGGTGCACCAATGGGTGACACCGCCTTT
>CALEIO010000242.1 GCA_937875885.1 uncultured Clostridia bacterium
CCACTTGACGCTTGATACGCTACAGCCTGTTGTTATACAGGTAGCATCTGTGTCAGGCTTTTCGCCCTCAAGGGGAGAATCTATGTTTATAACGTCAGCTTCAGAGATAACCTTTGAGGGTTTGTCGGGGTTTTCCTCGCAAGCGGGGAAGACGAGTCCAAGCTGGAGCCAGTTGTCTTCGTCTGCGGCGCCGACAATGGCTTTTAAGCCATTGATGTAGCCTGTAGCTTCGTTATAGCGGTCAACCATCAGGAAGGAGTAGTCACCTTCTGTTTCGAGCATTACGTTGACTCTGTAAATGTGACCTGCCTGGAAGGTGTCGCCTTCTTCCATAAGTATATGTGTGCCGTCGGTGATGTCATACCACTTGACACTTGATACATTACAGCCACGTGTTGTGCAGAAAGCATCGGTGTCAGGCTTTTCGCCCTCAAGGGGAGTGTCAACGTTGATAACGTCTGCTTCGGAGATAACTCTTGATTCAGGCATTATGAATTCAATAAGGAGAATTGCTGAAGTCTCTGTGCCGGGCAGAACAACCTCTGCATCCTCGCCGCCTATGGTTGCTACAATGTCAATCTCTTCGTCATCGTTCATACGGAACTTGTAGCCGTCGTGTGTTCTCAACCATACCTCCAGAGTGTAAATATGACCTGCCTGGAAGGTGTCTGTCTCTTTAACTACGGTAGGATTACTCATTGTGGTTACATCTGACCAGTAAACAGCGTTGATGTAGTAAGCGTAATCTACAAAGGGAGTAAGCTCGAAGTCGGGACTTTCACCAACAACGGGTGTTGTAAGGTTTCTAACCTCAACCTTGCTTATCTCTTCAACCTTTTCGCCGAAGATGTAGGATACGCGCAGGTAATGGTTTATATCTTTACCTGAATAGTTAGCCTCTGCAGGTTTGCCGTTAACGGTAACATTGACATCAGACTGGTTTCCGGCTGTGGAGAAATAGAAATCTCCTGTGGTTTCGATAAGAATGTTTACCTCGTAAACTCCGTCCTCCTTAAAGGTGTCGTAGGGGGTAAGATAGGTGTGAGTGGTGTAGTCATACCAGGAAATACCATCAATGTGAAAACCTGCAGTTTCATCGGTAATTTTTACAGCCTGTCTGTCTGACAGAGCAGAGAATACAGGATGTTCGCCTACAACAGGCTCGTTTACTGTAAGTTTTGAATATTCTACCTCCATATTGTAGTCGGAGGGGTCAAAGGTATATTCAACACAAGTCCAGGTACTGGTTGTAAGCGTGTCTTCCACCACAGCCTCGTTATCATTTACATAGGCTTTGAAATAAGGAGTACCGAAATTATCTGTCTGGAACTCATAACCATCATTGGTCTTCAGCAAAATATTCAATTTATAAGTATGACCTTTAACAAATTGGTCATTGTAATCCATAACCTTATTATCTGTCTTATCGTACCACCAACAGCCGTTGTATATATTGGTGCCACTTGCTCTGTCGGGGTCAAAGGTGTATGCTGAACTTCTGATAGTAAAATCATAATCGGGGTAGTAGTCGGCATAAGGTGCCTGGACATCGTAAATCCATACTTCTTTGACCTTGTTTGCATCTGCATTGCTTCCGGCGGATACACTGAAAGATACTGCGGACAACAGTATCATCAGACAGAGAGCCAGACTTAAAATTCTTTTCTTCATAAATATCTCTCCTTTATTTTTCTACAGGTTTGCCTATGTCAAGACCTGTTGGAAGACCTGCTACGAATTTCTGGATTGCGGTAGCATCCTTGATGTTTACCACAGAATTCTGGTCTGCATCTGCAAGGATTACTCCTGTGTCGCTGAGTGTGATGAGAGATGCAATGTGCTTCTGGATTGCCGTTGCATCCTTTACGTTAACCACGCCGTCTTCGTTTGCATCACCGAGGAGACCCAGTACTGAAGGTTCGGTGTCGGGTTCTGTGGGCTTTTCAGTTTCTGTAGGCTTTGTATCCTCTGTGGGATCGGTGGACTCTGTAGGTTTGGTATCCTCTGTGGGGTCGGTGGATTCTGTAGGTTTGGTGTCCTCTGTGGGGTCGGTGGACTCTGTAGGTTTAGTGTCTTCTGTGGGGTCAGTGGACTCTGTAGGTTTGGTGTCCTCTGTGGGGTCGGTAGACTCTGTAGGTTTAGTGTCCTCTGTGGGGTCAGTGGACTCTGTAGGTTTAGTGTCTTCTGTGGGGTCGGTGGACTCTGTAGGTTTGGTGTCCTCTGTGGGGTCGGTGGACTCTGTAGGTTTAGTGTCCTCTGTGGGGTCAGTGGACTCTGTAGGTTTAGTATCCTCTGTGGGGTCAGTTGACTCTGTAGGTTTAGTGTCCTCTGTGGGGTCAGTAGACTCTGTAGGTTTGGTATCCTCTGTGGGGTCAGTAGCTTCGGTAGGCTCTGTATCTTCGGAAGGAGTGGTCAGTTCTGGATTTTCTTCGCAAGCAGGGAAGATGAATCCCAGCTGGAGCCAGTTGTCTTCGTCTGCAGCGGCAGCAATGGCTCTTTTGCCGTTGATGTATCCTGTAGCTTCGTTATAGCGGTCTACCATCAGGAAGGAGTAAACTCCACCCTCTGTTTCGAGCATTATGTTAACTCTGTAAATGTGACCTGCCTGGAAGGTGTCCTCTGCTTCCATAAGTATATGTGTGCCGTCGGTGATGTCATACCACTTGACGCTTGATACGCTACAGCCTGTTGTTATACAGGTAGCATCTGTGTCAAGCTTTTCGCCCTCAAGGGGAGCGTCAACATCCATAACATCTGCTTCGGAAATAATTATTGGTTCAGGCATTGTGAATTCCAGCTGAACAATTGCAGAGGTATTGTTGCCTGCTGCTACAATGGCATCTATGCCGTTGATTTTTGCAGTTGCATCAAGCCACTCATCTTCGTCTGTGTGGAACAGATAGCCGTCAGATGCTCTCAACCACACCTCAAGTCTGTATTTGTGGCCTACTGTGAAGGTGTCTGTTTCTTTTATGGGAACTGATGTGCTTTCAGTAATATCTGCCCAGTAAACATTATTAATATAGTAGCTGTTCTGGGCGGGGGTCAGTTCAAAGTCGGGGTTTGTTCCCAAAGAGGGGAGTGCAAGGTCTGTAAGCTCAAAGGAACTGATTATGCTGGGATCGTTGTAGGTTTCGTATGAAATTCTGATAATATCCTCGTAGGAGGTGTGGTCAGAGTATGTTACATCACAGCGCAGGAGTATATCCTGGGCATATTCGGGACGGTCTTCAAGCTGAATCTGTACTACATCGTCGAAGTTGCCGAGATAAGTCCACTCTGTGTTTTTGCCGTTGTAGTCCTTTTCGTTGCACATATACCATCTGATATAGCTGATTTTATCTGTGCGGTTTTCAAGATAAATCTTGGGGGATACTGCTTCGTTTTCGCCTACATAAATTGTGTCGAAGGTGTTTGTGAGTATATCAAAATGCTCTTTGTATTTCAGATATGTTTCTTCGTTGTAGGTTTTTACAAGTGCTTTGTTACAAAGGTTAAAAAGTCTTTCGTAGTAGAAGTGGTCGTATTTTTCCTCGCCCAAAGGCATCATCATGGGAGGAGCTGTTACCTCGTAATATCCCCCTGTGAAGTTATCAATGGTATGGGAGGAAAGTTGCTTGGTAACACCGGGGAGGTATCTCTGGTCAGTCTGATTAAGACTGGTAGCATATACTGTACCCTCTGCCACAAGAACTCGGCCCCAACCGTTGTTGCAGTAGGCAAATCCGGGTTTGATGTCTTTTGTGCCCTTATTGCAGATGTAGAAGTTGCCGCCCATAACGTAAACATTGGGGAAAAGACAGCCAAAGCCTAAAAAATTGCCGAAAGGAGATATGTCTATGCTCTGATATTTTCCGTAAAAATCACCGCCGGTGATAATAACCAGAGGAGTAACGTACAGGTAAGCGTCGTGACCAACGGAGATTGTGTCTCCACCCCAGGCTGTGCTTGAGTCAAAGGTGCCGCCTGTTATCTGGGTCAGACCGCTTGTGGTGTACACTACAGAGCAGGTGCCCTGATTGTGAGGGGAAAGAATCTCATAGGTACCGCTGTGAATCTGAAGCTCACCGCCATCATTTATAAACACGGCTTTTTGGTAATTTGCATAGCCTTCAGAGAAAATGCAGGTACCTGTCTGTGCAGATGAAGAGTCATACATAACCAGGGTTGCATCGGACTTAATGCGGAAAAGTGTCTGGTCATTACCCTGGGTTTCGCGCATAATGGTGTAGCCGTTAAGGTCGATGTTTACTGTTGAGTTGTTGGTAATAACAATTTCTTTGTTATTCTTGTTATCTGTCTGAATAATATCATTCTGCAGAATAAGAATTCTTTCATCGTAGGGAGCGTTTGCAAGGGTTATCAGTTCTTCGTAGGTTTCAATGAAATATTCATTGAGGCCTGTATCTGCAATTTCTGTTTCTGCAGCCGATACCCCAAGGGGCAGGGAGCTGAAAACAAGTAAGATGCAAATAAGCACACAGAGAAGTTTTGTTTTTTTCATAGTGATTCCTCCAGTCAGTCGGGTTTTGAAACATACAAGTCTTTATTTACATCAAGGGTAAAGGTGTACTCGTGCGGCTCACAGGTGGGATATTCAAAAACAGCGGTAACCTGTACACTGCCTTCTTTGAGACCCACAAAGTAGATGTCTGCACCTTTGTCGCGCATTCCGCATTCATCCTCGGGTACGGCTTTTGTATAGCTGTAATACTCAACTACATCCCGGGGATTTAACGAAAGGTGAAAGTTGCCGCCGGCCATTACACCTTGACGGGAATAAAGATAAGCTTTTTCTTTATCAAAAGGGTATTCGGTGGGAATTTCGGATTTTTTGTTGCAACCGAAAAGTCCTGCAAGTATAGATAGCATACACATCACCGATAGAATTCTTATGCCCAGGGGTCCTGTGCTTTTGGTGTACGGATTCCTACCATTATGAATTGTTCCCATAAAAACCATCTGCCGTCACCTTTCATCCTCAGGGTAATCTGGCGTGGATTGTCTGCTCCGCCGCTTTTAAGCCAAAGGGTCATATAGCCTTCGTTCAATCCGGAGTTGGGATTGCTTGAAACCTCAATTGTGAAAGGCTCTGTGGGAGTGTAGTTGTTTTCGGGGGTAGCACCCTTGAAGTAAGAAAAAGGTACGTACCATTGGTTGTCGCGGAATCGGTCATCAAGAAATGCAATTTCAGCAGGGCTGAGGGGTCGGGGACCTTTCAGGAAATTTAGCATTTCCACACCTGTTGCCTTGTCTGCACCGTAGGCACACAGGGCAAGTACAGAAAGTGCTGCTGTCTTGAAAGGTGAATCAAGACTTGCTTCGGGCAGAGCCTGAAGCTGTGCTGCACTTTCGGGAAGTTTTTCGAATGTAAAGCGTTCGGTTTTGTTGCCTATGGAATTTACGGCTGAGTTAACAGCAGAGTTTATTGCCTTGCTCACCGCAAAGTTGAGTTTATCGAATATACCCATATAGTTTACTCCTCGTATGAAATCTGTTTGTCAGCGTATTCTTTTGCAAGATTAAAGAAAAATTCATAGAGAGCATCAATGTGCTCGTCTTTAGTGAGGGCAGATTTGTCTGTGCCGTCGTTGTAGTAAAGGGTTGTGGTGTTTGTTGCTTTGTCTGCAGGGTTAAAGAGTGTGACGGGTTTTTTGTAGTTTTTAACGTAATCTTTAATTTCAAGGTCACACAGAATTTCGTTGATTTTCTGCAGGTAAGAGGAGTCTACCGCTATGCTCTCCAGAGTTATGGAGCTGGGAGAAGAGTCGGTGCGTAGGTCTGCGTCAAAGAGCAGGGTACCATCGCTCTCTCTCAGATAAAAACTGTAGCTGTGCCGGTAGTCCATATTTGTCTGGATAAAACTTATGCCGCAGATATCTCTGCTTTCTGTACGGAGGCATCCCTTGAAGCCTGCTAACATAGCAACAGCCACAACAAAAGCTGTGATTGAGATTGTAATATATGATGTGCCTGTCATAGCAACACCTCCTTAAAAGTAACTGTCTGCCTTATACCCTTGTGGATTCTCCGCAGTGAGGGCAGAAAGCGGGTGCTTTTTCGCAAGGCTGTGTGTGTCCGCATTTGGGACAGGTGAATGTTCTCTGACCCTGGGGTCGTGGCATTCCGCAACCTGTGCATAAATCTGTCTGGTTGCGATTAAGGCAGTATTCACAGACCCATTCTTTCTGTGCAGGGGCAGATTCTGCGGTGTTTGTGCCGGGGAATGCTGCCTTTTCTGCAAACATATCCTTAAGCTTCTGTAGCTCGGCATCGTATTTTCTGAAAAGTTCAGAGAAGCGGCTGTCGGGACGTTCTCCGTCGCTGAGTTCGAATTCAATCTGTGTAAACCAGGGTGTGTCAACATTCAGAGTTACTGCGAATTCGTACTCGGTTTCGTATCTGGGAGGAGAGTAGCTTACGCTGTTTCCGTCTTTGTCCTGGCGGTAAATCTCTTCCTTGTGCTCTGTTACATCGGTTTCGCAGGAAATAACCTGTGAAAAATCCAAAAGGTCGGGATTTTCGTTTCTCCAGTTGGAGCTGTCTGTAACAATGAATTTACGGTTTACTGTGTCGGCAAAGAGCTTTGTGTTTTCTCCGAAGCTGATGTTTGGTGCAAAAGAGTTGAGGCTCAGCTTGTTCTGCTCACGGTAAGCCAGTTGTGCTTTAATCTGCTCTGTGGTGGAGCTGCGTCTTTCGCTGAAAAAAGGACTGAGCTTTCTTGCGCAGTTTTTACACAGGTTGCCGTCCTCAAGTTTTCTGTTGCCCAGAAGTCCTATCTTCTCTCCGCAGATACTGCAGAATTTTTTATCGAATAATCCCATAATTTACCTCCTGAATAAGTTAATCCCTCGTGGGGAATTGTTGACTACAATTCTTAAATAGGATATAATATAATATGTTTGGGCGGTCTCTGCTTTTTGCGCCAATAATGCAGAGACTTCACACAAGCAAGGGGATGTTTGTGTGAATAGGGTACCCTTGAGGCTTTTTAAGAAAACAAGGTCTATACCCTCCTTCGAACTCTTGCAAGAATATTATATGGGTTTAGTGCGCAAAAGTCCCCACCCCACAGGCACAATTAGGGGTGGGGAAATCAAATTTTTCTGCCAAAAGGGGTAGGAAAAGGGGTAGGAAACCTCAAATCTGCGCGGAATTCATTCAGAAGGAGCCTTTTATGTCAAAAAAATTATTCGCTGTGGCAGGATTGCCGCTTCTGCTCTTTGCCCTTTCGGGGTGTGCGCAGGTGGGCAGCAAAACCGCCACAATGTCCGCTATATATCTGGTAACAACAATTCTGGCAATGATACTGCTGCTTGGTTACTGCTTTCTTCTCAGGAAAAAGGAGCCCTGGTTTGTGGTGTTGTTTTCGGCAGTAGTGGTGGTCAACTCGGGATATTTTGCCCTTTCTGTTTCAAACACCCTGGGTGAAGCACTCCTTGCCAACAGAGTGTCGTATCTTGGGTCGGTTATCCTTCCCGTTACCATCCTGATGCTGGTTATGAATGTCTGCAACATTCAGGTCAAAAAGTGGATTGTTACAAGCTTAGTGCTGTTGAGTGTTGTGGTGTTTCTCATTGCCGCAAGCCCCGGTTACAGCACTGTTTATTACAAGGAAGTTTCCCTTATTATCGTAGACGGAGTTGCATCACTTAAAAAAGAGTATGGACCTCTGCACAGTTTGTATCTCTACTATCTGCTGGGATTATTCGGTGCAATCGTGGGCGTTATTATTTATGCTTTTGCACGTAAAATGGTAAGGTCACCTCTACACGGAGCTCTGCTTGCAGGTGCCGCATTTGTAAATTTCGGCGTGTGGCTTATGGAGCAGCTTGTGGATATCGACTTTGAATTCCTCTCGGTTTCATACATAGTAAGTGAGCTGTTTCTGCTTGGAATCAGCCTTATGGTACAGGATTCGGGATTCAGAGAATCTCTTGTGTCCCTGAATATTCACCACACCCAGCCAAAGACAGAGGAAACTCACCTTGCAGCAAGCACAGAGTCTGCAGACGATCTTGCAGAGAAATTTGAGTTTCTTACATCCCGACTTTACACTCTCACACCCACTGAAAAAGAGATATATAGAATGTATCTGCAAGGTTACCGCACAAAGGATGCAATGCAGAGCCTGGGAATCACCGAGAATACTCTTAAATATCACAACCGCAATATCTACTCAAAGCTTGGTGTTGCCAACCGCAAGGAGCTTGTGCAGGTGGCACAGGCCGGCGAAAAAGTAACTACTTAAGCCAAAAACCGTACCAAGGAGTGAACTGTCCCAAATTGTGCGGACAGTACAAAACAGCCCTAATGGTAGAAAAAATAAACCGCAGAAGTTTGTGTGCTTCTGCGGTGTTTTGTTATGTGTTTTTCTCTTTTGTTTTGCAGGGGGTGGTTGCGGTTGTCTTCAGGCTTTGCTTTGGGAGTTTTCTTTTATCCAGCCTGCAATGTCGAAGCAGGTTTCGTAGTAGCGCTGGCCGCGCATATTGGCAAAGGCTGTCATAATGCGCACATTGTTGCGATGCTTGAACTGCTTTACCTGAACTGCCCAGGGGTACTGAGGATAGTCTTTAGCGGTGAACATCACCTTGTTTTTGTAGGGGAGTTTGTCGAATCTCTCCATCATTTCGGGCAGATACATTCCGTCGTGGTCGGTGGAAACGATGAACAGATTATCCCAGTTGATTCTGGTTTTGCGTCGGTTCCAGATGTCCAGAGCTTCCTGCTCGGAGTGGTAATGCACAAAGCAGATTTCCACATCGTCAATAAGTCCAACGGGGAAAGCCTTGCCTGCATCGATGAACACAGGGTCCTTTGAGAGATAGTGCTGTGGATTTTCCAGAAAACGGATGAAATCGGGACCATCCATAGCCAGATTGATGGTGGGTGTGGTGAATTTTCTGCCCGCATCGTGGTAGAAGTGACCGCCCAGACAGTTGTTGCAAAGGATGGAGAACTCGATGCCGTCAAGCTTTTGGCGGATTTCCTTGTTCCATTTTTTGCGGCCAATAGGAGAAAGGGTCTTTCTCAGTTTAAGCCAGAGCTTCAAGGGCAGAGGATAGGGACCGTCGTGGATTATGTAGGTATCAGTATGCATAAAGTATCTCCTTTGCTATAGTTTGTTCATCTGTGTTAATTTTATCATATTGTTTATTAGGGGTCAAGTAGCAGGTTGAGTGCGCAGAGGTTGGGGATAAAATAAAAAAGGCGGCACCCGAAAAGGGTGCCGCCTGAGTTTGTTCTGATTTGTGTACTTATCAGCCGAAGAATGCGGAGAAAGCACGGTATGCCATATAGATATCAACCTTGGAGATGATCTCGAAGGGAGCGTGCATTGAGAGTACGGGAACGCCAAGGTCTACAACGTCAACGTTCATATTTGCAACGTACTTTGCAATTGTGCCGCCGCCGCCAAGGTCAACTCTGCCAAGTTCGCCTACCTGCCAGAGGATGTTGTTGTTCTCAAGCATTGCGCGGATTTCGCCCATATACTCTGCAGAAGCGTCGGATGTGCCGCCCTTGCCGCCGTGACCTGTGTACTTACTGATTACAACGCCTTCGTTAAGATAGGAGCTGTTCTTTGCCTCGAAGCAGGAAGCGTATGTGGGGTCGTATGCAGCGTTAACGTCTGCAGAAAGGCACTTGGACTTGGAGATTGCGTGGTGACCCTCTACGCCATCCATCTTTGCAAGGTCATTGATGAAGTAGCGCAGGAAGTCGCTCTGCATACCTGTGTTGCCGTCAGAGCCAGTTTCTTCTTTATCGCAGAGAACTGTGATAGCAGTTTTCTCGGGAGTTTTTGCATCGATTGCAGCCATGAGTGCAGGGTAAGCACAGCATCTGTCGTCGTGGCCGTAGCCGCCCATCAGACCGCCGTCAAAGCCAACGTCACGGGTCTTGTATGTGGGCACCAGTGTGAGCTCTGCAGAGAGGAAATCGTCCTCTGTGATGCCGTATTTTTCGTTGAGGAGATACATAGCGTTGAGCTTAACAAGCTCGCCCTCTTCCTCGTCGCAGAAGGGACGTGAGCCAACGATAACGTTCAGGTCTTCGCCGTTGAATGCTTTTCTCAGGGGCTTCTCAACCTGCTCGTAAGCCAGGGGGGGGAGAAGGTCAGAGATGCACAGGCAGGGCTCGGATTCGTCATCGCCAAAGCGGATGTCTACCTTTGTGCCGTCCTTCTTGCACACAACACCGTGGAGAGCCAGAGGAATTGCAAGCCACTGATACTTGCGGATGCCGCCGTAGTAGTGCGTTTTGAAGAAGCACATGCCCTTGTCCTCGTATACGGGGACCTGCTTGAGGTCGATACGGGGGGAATCGATGTGCGCGGCGGTAATGCGGATACCGTTGTTGATGTCCTCGGTTCCGATTTTGAACAGATAGATATTCTTGCCGCGATTATTGTAATAGAACTTGTCGCCTGCCTTCATGGGCATGCCGAAGGAATAGGGCTTGTAGCCTGCCGCTTCAGCCATTTTGACACCCTCGGTAACAGCCTCGCGCTCGGTTTTTGCTGCGTCAAGAAATTTGACGTAGCCCTTTGCATATTCGTATGCCGCCTCGACAATTTCCTTGCCTGCCTTTTCATAGACGG
>CALEIO010000243.1 GCA_937875885.1 uncultured Clostridia bacterium
CAGCGAGGGGTACCGCAGGGCGATCAGCCGCATCACGACGGGACACGCCGAGCTGATGACCGGCTTTTTCACACCCTCGGTATTTAAGTAAAATCGTGTGTAGGCAGAAACCAGTTCCGCCGCCTTGGACACCTCGTACACCTCGTCGAACCCGATGCGGAGCAGACCGCTGAGCACGTAATCCACGTCGTCGAGATTGTCGAACTGACCGTAAAGAGTAGGGGCGGGAAGTGCTATCTTCCACTTGAATCTGTCCATATCCGCAAGCTTGTTGCAGACAGCCTTTTTGGCTTTCTTGGGACAGACCTTGATACATTCGCCGCAGTCTATGCATCTGCCCTGGTTAATCTCTGCCTTACCGTCTCTGATGCGGATGGCCTGAGTGGGGCAATGGCGCAGACAGGTGGTACAGCCTATACATTTATTTACTTCGATACGTACTGAATGCTCGTAGTTGTTCATAGGTTTGCACCTGCCTTTCTGTGGGAATGTTTATTCTGCATTAAGTTATGCAAGGTTTACTCTCATTGTGATTGTAGTGCCTACACCTAACTGCGACTCGATGTCCATATAGTCGGTGTAGCGTTTCATATTGGGAAGACCCATACCTGCGCCGAATCCGAGGGAGCGGATGTTGTCGGGCGCTGTGGAGAAGCCTTCCTGCATAGCCTGTTCAATGTTGCTGATGCCGGGACCCTGGTCCTTGAGGATAATCTCCACGTATTCCTCGCTGACAGACACGGTGGCTACACCGCCGCGGGCGTGGATTACCATATTGATTTCTCCCTCGTACATAGCAATTGAGACACGTCTGATGATGTCGGGGTTTATACCGAGCTGCCGTAAGTTTTTCTTTACCTGCATAGACGCGTGTCCAGCAGAAGTAAAGTCATCCCCGTCTACATCAAAGTTAAAAACTACCTGATCGCTCATTCTCTTACCTTGTTGCCTACAAGGCCGTTGGTGTAAAGAATACCGCAGGCGTCATACATGCGCTTGTTTGTTGTAAGGATTGCGATGCCGCTTTCCTTTGCAAGCTCTATCATCTCCGGTGTGGGCAGCTTGGAGCGCACCAGAACAATGCAGATCATATCCATCATTTCTGCTGTGCGGATGACCTGGGAGTTAACCAGACCTGTGAGGAGCACTGCCTGGTCTTTTACAAAAGCCAGAACGTCGCTCATCATATCGCTGCCGCAGGCAGAGTAAACGTGCTCTTTAAGCAGTTCTTCGCAGCATACGATTTCTGCATCAAGCAGTTCTTTCATAGTGCTTATTTTCATAGGGCCACTTCCTTAAAAAAGTTTACTGAGTGTCCGCGTGTGTTAATCAGAGGTACTTGGAGAGTACGTCGTCAACGTCGTCAACTGTAAGTCTGCCGTAAACTTCCTCGTTGATTGTAAGAACGGGTGCAAGACCGCAAGCACCGATGCAGCGGCAGGCTGTAAGTGAGAACTTGCCGTCGGGTGTGCACTCTTCAGAGCCGATACCAAGACGCTCGCTGAGCTTGTCGAAGATATCGCCGGAGCCCTTAACATAGCAAGCTGTGCCAAGGCAAACGGAGATTGTGTACTCACCCTTGGGAGTAAGAGAGAACTGGCTGTAGAAGGTGGAAACACCGTAAACTTCCTCGAGGGGAACGTTGAGACCTTCTGCAATCATAGCCTGAACCTCGATGGGCAGATAGCCGTAGATGTCCTGAGCCTTCTGGAGAACGGGCATTACTGCACCGGGATCGTCCAGATGTTCTTTGATTACTTCTTTGAGTTTTGCTTCCTGCTCAGGTGTGCCTGAGAAGGGAAGTGTGCTGAGTTTTTTTTGCATTATAATATCCTCCCTGTAGATTGGATTAATGTGATATGGATATAGCGGCAAAATGCTTTTTCACCGCTTAACATACGTCAGTATTATATCATAATATAAATTAGTTGTCTACAATTAATTACATAATAATAGGGAAATTTTCAGAAATTTTTATTTATTTTATGCAAAAAATCGGTAAATTGCAGAAATTTCGGATTTTAATTCCAAAAAGAAAAAATGCGGAAGAGTTTTTCTCTGCCGCATTGGGTGGGGTTGTGTATTTAATATTCTTATTTAGAATTAAAATTGCTTGTGTTTTTGTAGGGTTACAGACTTTCAATGTCGGTTACTTTCAAAGTGCTGTCCTCTACGCAGAATTTCACTCTGAAATCTGCAAACTCAAAGCTGTAAATCCGCTCACCGTCGTCGATGTACTGTGGACGGGGGTCCTGGGAGAGAATCTGCAGAAGAGGTTTCTGCTTGTTTTTTGGGAGCTTTTGCAGGAGGTTTTCGGCACATTCAACGGTGAGGGAGTAGTCCTTTTTCTCTTGTGCAAATCCGCCTGTGGCTGTGGGCTGACAGTCCACGTAGGGGATGTATGGCTTTATGTCAAAGATAGGAGTGCCGTCCATAAGGTCTGCACCCGAAACCTTCAGTACCATACCTGTTTTTGTCTGCTCTGCACACAGTAGCTTTACGCAGGAAAGTCCTATGGGATTGGGGCGGAAAGGGGAGCGTGTGGCAAAAACTCCCACACGCTT
This sequence comes from uncultured Clostridia bacterium, assembly GCA_937875885.1. GTDB lineage: Bacteria > Bacillota > Clostridia > Oscillospirales > Acutalibacteraceae > Ruminococcoides. Next base: position 2,565 of record CALEIO010000243.1, read on the forward strand.
GTTGCCACCAAGGCGAGGGGGGCGCACTGTGGGCGAAAAACCTTTATCCTTACACCGGGAAAACTCCCACAAAAGCCACAGGTGGCTGTACTGCTCAATCCCTCTGAAGGCCTCGGGCATACTGTACTCGGGCTCGAAGACAATGGTGGCTTCTGTGTCTGCAAGAAGGCTCTGTCTGGGAATTGCAAATTTTGTGGGGAAATCTGTGCGGATGTGTGCGATGATTTTCATACTCTGCTCCTGTGGTAAACTGCTTTTTGCGGTGCAATTACGCTGTCCTTTGCTGTGTGGAAAATTATATCAGAATTCACAGAAAATTTCAATATATTCTGTTGTTTGCAGAGAAGTTGTGTGGTATAATCAAATCAGAGAAAATCTGCAGGTTTTATAAGAGGTGGATTTATGAATTATCGCAAGGATAAATACGGCAATGAACTTTCTGTGCTGGGCTTTGGTTGTATGCGCTTTACTACCCGTATGGGCAAGATTGATTTCGAGAAAGCAGAGAGGGAAATTCTTGCCGCTTACAAGGGTGGGGTCAACTACTTTGACACCGCTTACATCTACCCGGGAAGCGAGGCTTTTCTGGGTGAGGTGCTGCAGAAAAATAACCTGAGAGATAAGGTGCATATTGCCACAAAGCTCCCTCATTATCTCATTAAAAACCGTGAGGGCCTGGACAGGATTTTTGAGGAAGAACTCCGCAGACTCCGCACAGATTACGTGGACTATTACTTTATGCACATGCTCACAGACGTGGCTGCCTGGGAGCGTATGAAAAGCCTTGGAATCCTTGAGTGGATTCAGGAGAAAAAGGCAAAGGGTCAGATAAGACAAATCGGCTTTTCTTACCACGGAAATACCCAGATGTTCTGCTCTTTGGTGGATGCTTACGACTGGGATTTCTGTATGATTCAGTACAACTATATGGACGAGAATTCCCAGGCAGGTGTACGTGGTCTTAAATATGCAAACGAAAAGGGTCTGCCCGTTATGATTATGGAGCCTCTCAGAGGAGGTAAGCTTGTAAGCCGTCTGCCAAAGGAAGCAAAGGATATTTTTGCACATCACAGTAAGCAGTACACCCCTGCACAATGGGCATTCAAGTGGCTTTGGAATCAGCCCGAGGTTACAGTTGTGCTTTCGGGAATGAACACCACCGAAATGGTGGAGGATAACATAAAGACAGCCTCCGAAACAGCGGTGGGTGAACTTACTGCAGAGGATAACGAAATGCTTACACAGGTTGTGGGTGCCATAAATTCGAAGATGAGAGTTGGCTGTACAGGCTGCGGCTACTGTGTGCCTTGCCCCAAGAAGGTGGATATTCCGGGCACCTTTGCGGCGTACAACAGAAAGTTTTCCGAGGGCTGGTACCCGTCTATGAAAGAGTACGTTATGTGCACCGCTTTGCGCAAGGATTCCACAGCGGCTTCAAACTGCATCGGCTGCGGCAAATGCGAGCAGCATTGCCCCCAGGGAATACATATCAGGGAAGAGCTTCAGAATGCTTCAAAGGAGCTGGAAACCCCCGTTTACAAAATCGCAAGAAAAATCGCCCCCTTGTTCGTAAAATTCGGTTGATTAATCAAGGGCGTTTCAGTATAAAATTATTGCTTAAAATCTGAAATTTGTGGTATAATATATCAGCATATTCAATCAGGAGTGATTATATGAAAATTTGTGTGTTTGGTGCGGCGTCACCAAGAATTGACAACATCTATATAGAAAAGGTGGAGGAGCTTGGCCGCCAGATGGTAAAGCGCGGTCACTCCCTTGTTTTCGGCGGCGGTGACAATGGTCTTATGGGTGCGGCTGCCCGTGGTGTTATGATGGAGGGCGGCTACATTGAGGGCGTCATTCCCAGCTTCTTTGAGAATGAGTCCATCGAGGCGGTTTTTCCTCATTGCGACAAGGTGTTTGAAACCCAGACAATGCGCGAGAGAAAGCAGCTTATGGAGGACCTTTCTGCTGCATTCATCATCGTTCCCGGTGGCATCGGTACCTTTGAGGAGCTCTTTGAGATTATGACCCTCCGTCAGCTTTGCAGACACAACAAGCCCATTGCAATCTACAACATAAACGGCTACTACAACGAGCTTAATGCTATGATGAAAGCCGCTGTGGAGAAAGGCTTTGTTCGCTCAAAGATGGAGGAGCTTTACCTTACTACCGACAGCCTTGATGAGCTGTTTGCATTCCTTGAAAAACCCCAGACCGAAAACCTTCTTGTTAAAGACTTAAAGGACGGCTGATTTTTATGAAAATAACCTTTTTGGGTGCCTGCCACGAGGTGACGGGCAGCTGTACTCTCATCGAGGTGGGAGGCAGTTATTCTCTTGTGGATTTCGGTATGCCACAGGGTGCGGATGTGTTTGAAAATGCACCCTTGCCCGTGCATCCCTCACAGATTGAGTACCTCTTTCTGACCCACGCTCACGTAGACCATTCGGGCTACATTCCGCTGCTGTATAAAAACGGCTTCCGAGGTCAGATTTTTGCCACTCCCGAAACCTGCAATCTCTGTGCAATTATGCTCCGTGACTGCGCTCATATTCAGGAGTCAGAGGCAAACTTCAGGACCCGCAAGGCAAAACGTGCAGGCAGAGGTGTGGTGGAGCCCCTTTTCTCTACGGAAGATGCAGAGAATGTGCTCAAATATATGCGCCCTCTGGGCTACGGCAAAAAGACACAGATAAGCGAGAATATCTCTGTAAGGTTTTCCGATATCGGACATCTGCTGGGCAGTGCCTGTGCAGAGCTGTGGCTTGAAGAAAACGGAGTGGAGAAGAAGCTTGTAATGAGCGGTGATGTGGGCAACACCGACCAGCCTATTATCAACGACCCCCTTGCCATAGAAGGTTGCGATTACCTTGTTATCGAGTCCACCTACGGCAACAGAATTCACGAGAAAAAGCGAGAAAATACCACAGAACTTCTGGCACAGTATATTGAGTCAACACTCAAAAACGGGGGTACTCTGATTATTCCCTCCTTTGCTGTGGGCAGAACCCAGGAGCTTCTGTATTTTATCCGCGAAATTAAAGAGCAAGGGTTGTTGCCGGAATATCCAAATTTTGAAGTGTATGTGGATAGTCCATTGGCAATTGAGGCAACCAGTGTGTTTACAAAAAATGGAAGAAGCTGCTATGAAAACAAACGAAGAAATCATGAACAAATACGACATCGACGGAATCGTATTGGACCGTGTAAGATACGTCGGCCTTTCCTCCGATTTCAGTTCCTATTGTTGACAACGAGCAGTTGATCAATGTCCTGGCCATATACATCGCTATCTGTCTTGCCT
>CALEIO010000244.1 GCA_937875885.1 uncultured Clostridia bacterium
GGCCTCCTTTGAGATTCCTCTATACTATTAATAGGAGGTATGACTATGAAAACGAAATTCAGAGGCGTCACCGGACGAATTCTTTCATTTATCCTTGTGATAATAATGATGATGTCCATGTGCACCATCGGAATCATTCCCACCGGTGCTGCCGACGTCGAACTTTCAGATACCGCTGCTGATGTCAGCGATACTCTGACTGAAACAGGGGCAAGTGGTACAAGCGGTGATGCAACATTGTTTGACATTCCCACAACCACAAAACCCTACCTTAAAGTGGAGAAATCAAGCTATGATATCGACACACCTGTGCTTATCACAGCAAAGAACGGTAACCGAGTAGCTCTGTATCCAAGCTCTGTTACAGCTCCCACAAGCTCTAACACACCAATTTACTCCTACAGTCTCAGCGGTAACAATGGCGAAACCTTTGATATCCGTACAGGTACATACAACTCAGGTAGTGGCGTTAAGCCCTACCTGCAGGATGGTACCTTCAAGGTATTCCTGTTTACCGACAGTGGATACACAGTAGGTGCTTCTGCTACCGTTACTATCAAGAACGGTAACAGAAATGCAATTTCCGGCACAGATGCAGTAACTTATCTTGAATCAAACAGAAAAGTTTACCGCTACGGTGAGCCCATCGTTGTTAAGGCAAATGCAAGCAACAATGCAAACGCCTGGGTTGGTCTTTACAAGATTGAGTCTGGTGAAACTTATTCCAATGATATCATCAAGACAAAGCCTCCCCGCTATATGCTCTACATCGGTTCAGGTTACTCCGGAAACAAAGCCAGAACAAACACAGACCTGATTGCAAACTCTGTAATCAACAAGGGTATCGAGGCACTTAAAGGTGACTTCTATCTGGTTCTTGTTTCTGACAAAAACCCCATGACAGCTACCGTTCTCGGTTCACTTTCCGTTAAGATCCGCTACGGTGTTGTTACATCCGATAAGGCAACCTACGGTATCGATGAAGACATCATCACAAACGTTGACGTTTACGATTCTTCAGACTTCAGCATTGCCAATTCCCTGATTGTTGCAGGTAATGCTTCCGGTTCCTACAAAGGCGACTCTCTTGCAAACTCTGTAACAAGCCTTATGTCCCGTTGTTACGGTTACGCCGCACAGACTACGGCACCTGCCACATCGGGTAACCTTGCCGGTACGTGGGTAGTTTCCGGTGATAAGCTTACTCTTTCAAAGACATCCGGTGGTAGTACCTACAACCGACCCTATGCTTACCTGAACACTAACACATCCTGGCTTAAGTGGGTTCAGCCTAACGTAAACCGAGACAGTGGTTCTGACGTTAAAATTTACGGTACACTTACCGCTGCAGCTTATCTTTACTCTGCAAGTAGTACAACAACAACTAAACCTTCAAAGTTAGTTGATTATCAGTTCCCTGCAGGCACACCTTACGTATTCATTGAATATACTAACGCATCTTATTACAAGGTACAGATCGGTGGCTACACAGGATATATCTACTACGGTGCAGGCTTTACAGCAAAGACAAATGCATACATCAAACAGGAGTATCAGGCTCACGGCACAGCACAGGCATACGATGCAAACAGAAGTGCTTCACTTCATACCTATACCAGTGGCGTAGATCCTTCTGCAAGTAACTTTAACTCAAAGTACACACTTACATCTTCTACTAAGAATTCCTATGTATATCAGGATAAGGTAGGTAAGAGCGTTGCAGCAGGTACTTACAAGCTCTATCTGATGAGAAATAATGAGTACAGCTCCTATACAAACAAGACTATCACTGTTAAGAGCACATCAACTGCAAAGTTTGGTAACGGTGCTTACACAGTAGATAATCTTGACGACGGATTTGCAAAAGGTAAGGTAGCTTTCCAGGTTTCCACAACAGCCAGCTACGGTTACCACGGCAAAGACGGAATGGTTGCTCACATCTACTGGGCAGGCTCCGATAATAAGCCTCTCGCAGGTTACGATGAGTTCCGTTCCATCAACATCGACAATCCCGTTATCACCTTCGACATCGGTGCTTACACTATCATCCCCGAAGGTGCAACAGGTCTTGTAGCTTACATCGAGTACAAGGGTAGCACAGGCGATGGTTATTACCTGGCACTTCCCTCCGGTTGTAAGACATACACAGGTCTTAACTCAAACATCAACTCCGAATTCCAGATTTTAGCTGACCTTCAGGTTTCACCTGAATCAATGGCTTACGATTGCAACTCAAACGTCCTGGCTGCTTTCAAGGATATTGCCAACAACAGCCCCAACAGTAACGGTATCTTCGTATCAGGTGACCCGACCTATTACGGTACCAAGGCTGACTTTGATCTGGTAGATACCCTTATGGCTGATGCAGAGGCTGCAACAGGCAAGAATCTTCCTGACATTTATGTTGCTCGTGGTGACTCCGATGGTACATCTGAGTTTATCGAGTATGCCAACAACCACGGCGCAAATCTGACTGACGGCAGAACCTATTATTCTCTGGATGTTGCAGGTTACAAGTACATCTTTATGGATGCTGAAGGCGCAACACTTGATGGTAATGCAAGAGTAATTTCTGACGCACAGATTGAGTGGCTTGATGCAGAACTTGCCAAGAACGAAGCAAACGGCGGCAAACCCGTATTTGTAATGCTTCACGATATATTGAAGAATACAGTTCAGAATACATTCTATGGTATTGAAAACACAGATGCAGTTGCAGCAATTACCCAGAAATATAACAATGTATATGTTTTCTCCGGCCACACATTCCTCAGCCCCGCAAGCCCCAACAACCTTTATCCCGGTAATGAGAAACTTCCGGTTGTAGTTCAGGCAAGTGCTGTTGGTTTTGGTCGTCATGGTTATGCTGATGGCACAATTAGTGAATACACAGATGCTAATTCTTATGGTTACTACGTTCGAGTTTACGACGATAAGATTTACCTTATGGCTCGTAACTTCAAAACAGGTAACTGGGTTCCCGAAGCACAGTATGTTCTTGTTAACAACGACCTTACTGTTACAAAGGACGATGTAGCTCTTGCACTTAACGAATCCATCAAGGGTTCTGAGTACATCGTAAGCACAAAGGGAAGAACACTTTCCATCAATTCTCTTGATACATCTGTTGCAACAGTTGCATCAAACGGTGATGTAACTCCCGTTGCTCCCGGTAACACATCTGTTATGGTTACCGCAATGCCTACCGACAATATGGTTGTTGCAAGAGGCAGACTCCCCTTGAGAATCTTCGAGACAATCGACAGAAACTACTACCTCAGAGGTTCTTTCGATAGCTGGACAAATGGTTCTGTAATGGCAGCATCTCTTGATGCAGACATCGTAACCACAACTCTTGAGCTTAAGCGTGGTAACTACGAGTTCAAGCTCAACAACTTCGAAGATTGGTACGTAGGCTCAATGACAGTTATCGACACAACCGAAGAACCCATCGAACTCCTCACAAAGAAGGAAGATGCTCTCACAGCTGACGATAACATCATCCTCAAATCCACACTTGGTGGTACATACACCTTTGAATATTCAATCAGCAAGAATACACTTTCAATCTCATGCATCCCTTATGACGACGATGGCGGTGTTGTTGGTGACTCTGCTCTCATTGATAAGGTAACATCATCCGATCCAT
>CALEIO010000245.1 GCA_937875885.1 uncultured Clostridia bacterium
AATAATTACGCTGTTGCCCTTGTCCACCAGCTTCTGCAGAACCTCAATAAGTCGGTGCACGTCTGCAGAGTGCAGACCCGTTGTGGGCTCATCAAGGATATACACGGTCTTGCCCGTTGAGCGCTTGGAAAGCTCGGTTGCAAGTTTAACTCTCTGTGCTTCACCGCCCGAGAGTGTGGTTGCAGGCTGACCGATTTTAATGTATCCAAGACCAACATCGCACAGAGTCTGAAGTTTTCTGTAAATTTTGGGGATGCTTGAGAAAAACTCAAGTCCCTCTTCAACAGTCATCTCCAGCACATCGTGAATAGATTTACCCTTGTACTTTACCTCCAGAGTTTCTCTGTTGTAGCGTCTGCCCTTGCACACATCGCAAGGCACATACACATCAGGCAGAAAGTGCATTTCAATTTTTACAATGCCGCCGCCCTCGCAGGCTTCGCATCTGCCGCCCTTTACGTTGAAAGAGAATCTGCCCGAGTTAAAACCACGAAGCTTTGCTTCCTGTGTTTTTGCAAACAGTTCACGGATATCCGTAAACATTCCCGTATAAGTTGCAGGGTTTGAACGTGGTGTTCTTCCTATGGGTGACTGGTCAATATCAATTACCTTGTCAAGGTTTTCTATACCCTCAATCGTCTTGTGCTTTCCCGGTACTGCCTTTGCGTGATTAAGCTTATAGGCAAGATGCTTGTATACGACCTCGTTTACAAGAGAGCTTTTACCGCTTCCCGAAACACCCGTAACGCAGACAAATTTTCCAAGAGGAATATCAACATCCACATCTTTAAGGTTATTTTGCGCCGCCTTTACCACACGTATTTTATTCCCGTTTCCTTTGCGGCGTACTTTGGGCACTTCTATTTTTTTCCTGCCGCTTAAGTAATCACCCGTAACGGAATTTTTATTGTTAATAATATCTTCTACCGTTCCCTCGGCAATAATTTCTCCACCGTGCACACCTGCACCGGGACCGATGTCAATAATATGGTCTGCAGCCATCATTGTGTCGGTATCGTGCTCAACAACAATAACTGTGTTGCCCAGGTCCCTCAGACGTTTGAGAGTGCCAAGAAGCTTTTCGTTGTCACGCTGATGAAGTCCGATGCTGGGCTCATCAAGAATATAGAGCACACCCACAAGGGAGCTGCCAATCTGTGTTGCAAGGCGGATTCTCTGGCTTTCACCTCCCGAGAGTGTACCGGCACTGCGGGAAAGTGTAAGGTAACCAAGACCCACGCTCTGCAAAAATCCAAGTCTTTCTCTGATTTCCTTAATGATTGCACCGCCGATGAGCATCTGCCGCTCTGAAAGCTCATGAGTATTGATAAAATCCAGAGCCTTTGTAACGGACATATCACAGAATTCTGCAATATTGAGTCCACCCACAGTTACTGCAAGGGACATCTTTGAAAGTCTTCTTCCTCCACACTCATCGCAGGGAATTGCAGACATAAACGCTTCTATTTCTTCTTTAATCCAGTTGCTTGAGGTCTGGCTGAAACGACGCTCGAGGTTTCCGATTACACCCTCAAAAGGTGCTTCGTACTCCATACCCTTTGCAAAGGAGCCTTTGCGTTCAAGGCGGATGCTCTCACCCTTAGTGCCGTAAAGAATTACGTCAACAATCTCCGGGGGCAAATCCTTGATGGGAGTATCCAGGGAGAAGCCGTAGTGTGTCGCAAGACCTTCGTAATACATAGTGGCAATGGTGTTGCCCTCCATTGCCCAACCACCTGCTTTGATGCCACCCTGTGCCACAGATTTTGTGGGGTCGGGAATAATCTTTGCAGGGTCAATGCGCATAAACACACCCAGACCGGTACACTTGGGACAAGCACCCTGGGGAGCGTTAAAAGAAAACATTCTGGGAGAAAGCTCATCAATGCTGCAACCGTGCTCGGGACAAGCATAGCTCTGTGAGAAAAGGATATCCTCCTCTCCCTCAACCGCTACAAGTATAAGTCCGTTTGCAAGTTTTGAGGCAACCTCCACGCTGTCAGAAAGTCGGGAACGGATGCTCTCTTTGATAACAAGTCGGTCAACGATAACTTCAATGTTGTGTTTTATATTCTTTTCAAGTTTTATTTCCTCGGCTAAATCGTAAATATTTAAAAAGGTTCGTTCAAGTGAATTTATAATCACGGCGAGTAAGGTTTTTCCGTCCACCGTTACCGATTGAAATTTTGCACTACTAACGAAAAAATCAAAATTTTCGGTATAAAAATCGGTAGGGGTTTCGATAGAGAGTTTGTTGCCGTTTTCATTAAAAAGCGTAACGACGGCAGAAGAAGATTTCTCTTGGGCGATAATCTTAAATTCAGAAGATATTTTTTCGTTAAAATATTTTATGCGTTTTTTTATAAAAAACTATTAAAGGGGTTGACTTTTTACAGCATTTAGGTTAAAATGTTAACAGCAGTTAATAATTGTACTATAAACAGTAATTTAAAGGAGGAACAGAAAGATGTTAGAAATGTTTGAAGGCGTAGCTCCCGGTTACATTGCTGAATATTTCCTTGCAATACTTAACGTTTTCATCGTGGCACTTGGCTTCAAAGGCTTTGATGTTGATCCTGCTGTTGCAGAAGATGTTAACAAGTGGTTTGAAATGCTCACAAACTGATAATCAATTTGCATTTAATCCCTTTCCCTTCGGAAGGGGATTTTTTCATTTAATAATTCTTTATTATTATCCCTAGATTGACTGATATTGATATTATCTACAGCTGATTTTAATTGATCAATTTTTTCTAGTTGTTTTCTAATTTCTAATCTATTTAATTCATTAATAACTTGATTAATTC
>CALEIO010000246.1 GCA_937875885.1 uncultured Clostridia bacterium
GCCTTCTGTGTCGCTCCAGCAGTACATGCTTGCGCTATCCCACTTTGTGGAGAATACTACTGTGTAGTAGCCAGCAACTACGGGGTAGTTACCGTCGCCAACTTCGAGCTCCCAGGGATCTGTTACTGTGCCCTGATCGGGAATTACAGGAGCTGTATCGTCTGCATAGTAGAGACATGCGATACCTGTGGAACCGATCTGACCCTTGAGCTGACCATCAGCTACAACAAATGTGTTGCCTGTGATAGAGTCAATGTAGTTACCCTCGGGAAGCTTTGTGCCGCACTTAACGTCGAGTGCTCTGGATGTGCTCTCAAGGTTAACAACTGTAGCACCAACGCCTGCCTCGCCGATACGAGCGATGATAGCAGTCTTGCTGGGCTTGAGTGTGTACTCTTCTGCATCGCCGAAGAAGTTGTCGAACTGGTTAACAGCTGCAACCTCGGGGAGTGTCCAGGATGTGAGGTTAGCCTCACCAAGCATTACGTTGTAGAGCTTGGGCTCGATAGCTTCACGGTTTGCACCGGGCTCATCGATAGGACGTGCAAAGTAAACGCCTGTGATCTCCTGACGAGCTGCTGTAAGAGCCCAGATCTTGTTTCTCTGCTCGATTGTGAAGTAGGATGTGCCGCCGTCGATGTATGTATCGTGGGACTCATTCCACTGGATTACGTTCTGTTTTGTGAAGTTTGTGTTGGGATACTTGGGAAGGGGGTTACCGCCGTTACCTCTGTTGCAAACAGAATCCTTGATGCCCCAGAAAGAGGAAGAGTCAGTAACGTCCATAAGCTCTGTGTACTCAGAGAAGGGTCTGCCGTCGCCGCACTTGTTGAGGATCTCACCGTATGCGAAGATCTCCTTGTCGGGGTTCTCAGCTCTGAGCTTGAGGAGTGTATCCTCCCAGAAATCGGAGGGATAGTATGTGTCGTGTGTTGTTTCGATGTGCTTTGCAGCGTCAAAACGGAAGCCGTCTGCGCCAGCATCGATGAGTTCCTTCAGGTAATCATAGATTGTGTCCTGAACGAGCTGTGTCTCTGTTGCAAGGTCGGGAAGACCGGATGTACAGTGCTGTGTCAAGGACTCCTCGATGTCTTTTTCTGTTGCAGAACCGCCCCAGATTAATTCGCCTTTAGAATCATATTTTGATCCTTCTACAAGTTGACCATTTACAAATTTACCTACTATTTCACCAGTTGGAGTTTTAATGTGTCCTTTACCATGCATTTTTTTATTTGACCATCCACCTGCAT
>CALEIO010000247.1 GCA_937875885.1 uncultured Clostridia bacterium
GGAGGTAAGAGAAAATGGTTAAAAAAATAATCTGTACCGTATGCCCTAAAGGCTGCAATATAACAGCAGAATACGAAGGCGAAACCGTCAATTCCGTTACAGGATTCACCTGTAAACGAGGCGAAATTTATGCAAAAGCTGAATGTGTGAACCCTGTTAGAGTTCTTACAACAACTATGCTTACAGATAAAGATACTGTTGTATGCGTTAAAACAGAACAAGCAGTTCCTAAAAAACTTCTTATGGAATGCATGAATGTTATAAACAATATACTGACATTCACGATGCCATTCAGGAACGACTGAAAACAAAAGAGGTGGCTGTGATACCGTATCAGGTAGAAAAACAGATGCTGACAGAAAAACTGGAGACAGGACAGATGTTGCGCGAATGGCTGATAGTGATAATTGCAGCCTTGACAGTATTTTTCATCAGCATTGCAATTGTCATAGGGCCAACACCGCCGGGAACAGGTGTAATCATAGATGCTTTATCCTTAACAGAATCAAAATCTACGTCACCGCAAAGTTTGCCGTCATCCATTCTGTGAATGCCTACATCCACCACTACTGCACCGTTTTTAACCATATCTGCTTTAACAAACCTGGGCTTACCTACTGCTGCAACAAGGATATCTGCTTCCTTTGTAATCTTCTTGAGATTAAGAGTTCTGGAGTGGCAGATTGTAACTGTGCCGTTGTCGTGAAGAAGAAGCATAGCCATAGGCTTGCCTACAATATTGCTTCTGCCGATTACTACACAATTCTTGCCCTCGGGGTTGCAATCGTAATGCTTGAGAATCTCCATAACACCTGCAGGTGTGCAAGGAAGGAAATCATACTCACCAATCATAATTTTGCCCACATTTGCAGCGTGGAAAGCATCTACGTCCTTGTCTGCGCGGATTGCCTCGATAACAACCTTTTCGTTAAGGCCACGGGGCAAGGGAAGCTGTACAAGAATACCGTTAACATCTTTTCTGTCATTAAGCTCGTTTACAAGGGCAAGAAGCTCTTCCTCTGTAGTATCGGCAGGCAGAGCATACTCCTCGGAAATGATTCCGCAAGCTTCGCAAGCTTTTTTCTTATTGTTCACATAAACTCTGGAAGCGGGGTCGTCGCCTACAATTACAACTGCAAGTCTTGACTCTATTCCCTGCTCCTTGAGATCTTTTATCTCTTGTGCAACCTCTGATTTTACCTTTTCAGAAACCAGCTTGCCGTCCATTAATATTGCGCCCATATTTTCTCTCTTCTTTCTGTTGATTATAAGTAAAGCTATGCCTGTCAGCATAAGTAAAAATGACAGTATCTGCGAAACTCTGGGGGTGTAACCTGCCACAGAGAAAGGCAGATACAGACTATCTGTGCGGAGTCCCTCTACAACTGTACGCTCTGCGCCGTACCACACAAGGTAAAGCATAAAGAGCTGACCTTTGTAGTGCTGGAATTTCTTGCTGAAAAAGTGCAGAAGCACAAAACCAAGCAAGCACCACAAGGACTCATAAAGGAAGCAAGGATGCACGGTCTTGCCCCCTGTTGTGTCGCTGAGCATTCCCCAGGGCAAGGAGGTTTCGCTGCCGAATGCCTCCTGATTCATAAAGTTGCCCCATCTGCCCATTCCCTGCCCCAGAAGAAAACCAAGGGCTACCAGGTCAAGGCAACCTGAAATATTCAGTTTGCGGATTTTTGCAGTTATAAGTCCACCTACAAGGGCACCTATAAGTCCGCCATATATTGCAAGTCCTCCGTTATGAATTGCCAGGATTTCCATTGGATTATCCTTATACATATCCCAGGAAAAGGCAACGTAATAGAGTCTTGCGCCTAAAATTGCAGTTACAAAGCCTACAATTATACAATCAAAAAGCTTTTCTTCATCTACACCAAAGTAAACAGCCCTGCGGTTTGCATACATAACTGCAAGAATAAACCCTGCAGCTATAATCAATGCATACCAGCGGATTTCATAGGTGCCGATTCTGAATGCTACCTCGTTGATTGTCATTTCAAGTCCCAGACCGGGAAAAGAAACCTGATGCATAATCAGCCTCCTTTTACCACAGAAAGGGTTGAATTTGAAGTATCAAGAATTTCAGCAAGTCTTTGCTGCACGTCAGAAAGAGTTGCATTAGCCACAGCATCGAAATACTCAAACACATTTCTGCCGCAGAAGAAGAAATCCTCTACCAGATTTGCAGTTACATCCACAGAATTAAGTGAGGAAACGGAATCTCCGTAAACTGCTCTGCGGGCATTCTCAAACTCTTCCTCTGTAATACCCTCAGCCTTAATTCTGTCTATATATTCTTTCATAATCTCTGCTACCTTTTTTGGGTCGCGTGAGTCACCACTGAAGAAGATACTGTTGAATCCCGGACCTTCAAACTGCTCGTAAGCAAAGGATGCATTGATAAGACCTTTATCCATAAGCTCACGATACATAGGGCTTGTGGAAGAAGCAAGTAAAAAGAGAAGAATGTCTGTATATGCAATCTCTTTTTCTGTAAGACGTCTTGGTGCCGAAGCCTTGAAGCCAAGGTTAAACAAAGGCAATGCAACAGGCAGAATCTGCTCTACATAGTGCTCTGTAACCTCATAGGGCTCTTCGGGGAAATGGCTTTCCACCTTTACCTCTTCGCACTCTTTAAGGTGTTTGTCGCAGATTTCCAGCACCTGGTCAACTGTTACCTTACCAACAATGGTAAGGGCCATATTGCGCAGATTGTAGTAGGAATTGTAGCAGGTGTAGAGCTTTTCGGCATCGATTTCTGCTATAGTTTCCACAGTGCCTGCAATATCGTAGCGCACAGGGTGATTCTTATACATAGCGCTGAGCATATTGAACATTACTCGCCAATCGGGAGAATCATCGTACATCTTGATTTCCTGACCGATAATGCCCTGCTCCTTCTGTACGGTTTCGGGTGTAAAGTAAGGGCTTGTAACAAACCCCAGCAGAATCTCCAGACATCTCTCAAACTTGTTTGTGCAAGAGAAAAGATAGCAGGTTTTATCAAAGCTTGTGTATGCATTAGCATTGGCGCCTGTGGAAGCATAGAGAGAAAAAGCATCTCCCTCTTCGCTTTCAAAGAGCTTATGCTCAAGGTAATGAGCAATGCCGTCAGGCACGTGTACCTCTTTGCCGTCTACAGTAAAGTGGTTGTAAATACTGCCGAAAGGTGTGCCGAATACTGCATAGGTTGAATTGTAGCCCTCCTTGGGCCACACAAAAATTCTGAGTCCCGAGGTATGCTCAATTTCGTAATACTTCTCATTAAGACTCTGAGAAACGATTTCTTTAATCTGCATCATACCCCTCCTTATTCCCCTGTGAGCACATAAACTGTGTCAAGGGTAAGTTTGTTTGCGGCATCTACGATTTCTTCCTTGGTAACTGCATTGAACTCGGCAATAGCCTCTTCGACAGTCTGGAGTCTTCCGTCACCAAGCTGAGAAACGTGCCACTCTACAATACCGCCGATATTGTCGCAGATGCTGACAAAATCGTTGGCAACAGAAAGCTTTGCAAAGTTGATTTCGTCATCGGTAATATCGCCACGTCGGATAGCATCAAGCTCTGCTTCTACGGCTTTTCTTGTTTTCTCTATATTTTCAAACTCAACTCCGCTTTCAACGGTAAGGATGCCCTTCACACGCTGATAACGGCTTACACAATAGTAGCAAAGGCTCTGCTTTTCTCGCACATTTGTGAAGAACTTTGAGTGAGCACTGCCGCCCAGAATTGCGCTCATCAGGCGCATTGCGGTAACACCCTTGTCTGCGCCGCCACAGTTTGTTCTGTAGCCAAGCATAAGCTTTGCCTGGGAAACTTCCATTTTCTCTGTGTGCTCACGTACAGACTCTGCACGCTCTAACACTGTTGTGGAAAGATGCAACACTTCGCGCTCTACCTGTGAGAATCTTTCTGTAAAAACATTTCTTGCAGTGTCTGCAGAAGAATCGCCTACAAAGAAAATCTCAAAGGTTGCGCCTGAAATCAGCTGTTTCCAGGTGTTGTACAAATCCTCGGCAGTTACAGCGTTGATAGTATCGATTGTGCCGTATCTGCGCACACCGTAAGGCTCGGATGCACACATAAGCTCAATGAGCTTGTTGTTTGCATAGGCACGCTTATCGCCAAGCTCGGAATCAGCCAGGTCAATAAGCTGTCTGCGCTCCTGCTCTACCTCATTGTTTACAAAAGCTTCGCCGCAAAGCAAAGGCTCAAAGAGCACGTTGCAAAGAATTCGGGAAAGCTCCTCGGAGATGCTCTCTGCTGTTAGTGCATATCGGTCATCAATG
>CALEIO010000248.1 GCA_937875885.1 uncultured Clostridia bacterium
AGATTTCTTTTGCAAGCATAAAGATTGCTGGATCTGCAATAATAAGTCCGTCTGGTCTGTCTGGTTTCATATCACGAAGTTCTTCAAAGTATTTTCGCACACCACTTAAATCACCATTGTGAGCTAAGATATTTGCTGTTACATATACTTTTACACCATGATCATGGGCAAACTTGATTCCTTCTGCCATTTCTTCTGGTGAAAAGTTCTTTGCTTTTGCACGAAGCCCAAATGCTTCTCCTCCAATATAAACTGCATCTGCGCCGAATCGCAATGCTGCAGAAAGGGCTTCGCTGTCCCCTGCAGGGGCAAGAATTTCGGGTTTTATAATAGTCTTGTTATTCATCAGTTAAGACCTGCTTTGGAAAGATTTGTAAGGTGTTCGCCGTAGGATACAGCATAGTAAGACTCACCCTCTGCGCTGTGGCAGAAGTACAGGTAGTTTGTATCGTTGGGAACAAGGGTCGCCATAAGTGCCTGTGCAGAAGGTGAGCAGATTGCAGAGGGAGGCAGACCCGGTGTATCGTAGGTTTCGTAAACGCTCTCAAAGGTATCGCGGATATCCTTGGGGACAGCATCGATGTTCTTGTAGGGATAGAAAGCTGTGGAGTCCATACCAAGTGAATGGATATCGTAGCTGGGACCGTAGTCAAGACGGTTGTGGATTACAGATGCTACGTTGTACATATCTTCATCGTTTGCAGACTCACCCAGTACAATGGAAGCCATATTCACATATTCGTCAAGGGTATATCCCCCAACCTCGTGAACAAGCTGATTGATTGTAACGGGATAGTCGATGCCCTCAATCTCATACTCGTCCTCGTAAACTCTTTTTTCGAAGTTTGAAAGGAAGCGGCGGATTGTAATGTCGGGTGCTTCGTCAACATAGAACTCGTAAGTATCGGGGAACAGATAACCCTCAAGCTTATAAACTCGGTCGGGATTATCTTCGATAAGTGAAAGGAAGATGTAGTCCTCGTCAAACTCGTCGCTATCGCACAGACGAAGGAACTCCTTTGTATCGTATGTTACACCTGCATCGTGAAGAAGGTGTGCAAGGTCCTGAACATTGGTGCCCTCGGTAATCTGCAAGGTGATTGTTGTCTGGCGGTTGCCTGTGTACTGCAGATGATTGAGGATGCCCAGATAGTCCTTATTGCGCTGAAGCTGATAGATACCGGGCTCGATGCCGTCAGCCTTACCTGTGATGTTTGAAAACAGCACAAAGAAGGTTTTGGAATCGATAACTCCCTTGTTCAGAAGCTCATCGGCAATGTCTGCAGGTGTATCCTCTGCTTCAATCTTGATAGTTGCAAGAGTTTCGTCTGTTCTCTTTACAGCAAGGAAATCGTTACAACCAGACACAAGGAACTTTGAGATTACAACAGAAAGGATGATAACAAGTACAATCCAGGCAATGCGGAACACTTTCTTGTTCTGACCTGACTTGATTCTTGCAATCTTCTTCTCTTCTTTTTTCTGTCGGCGAAGCTCCTTTTTTGAGGCTTTCTCAATCTGTGCCTTTGTACTTTCATCGCTGAAAGATGTAATTTCGTCAGAGAAATCGGAGTCAGGCTCGGTCTTGGGACGCATATCGTCCTCGTTAATATTCAGAGTGAACTGCTCTACTCTTCGACGACGGTAAAGCTCAACCTCTTCCTGATTCATTGAATCTCTTCTGTCCATATTCTCACTCATAATAAACACCCCCGGGGTATGTTTTATTAATTAATCTGTTGTGTGACGTGCATAGCTGTCTGTAATCAGCATCTGCACAGGTATATCGTGGGATTCTCTGGGCAGTTCCCATTTGACAAAGCTTGTGTAGCAGAGTCCTGCTGAAATCCCATTGTAACTCAAAAGAAAACGGTCGTAGTATCCACCGCCGAAACCTACTCTGTAGCCTTCAGGGTCAAAGCTTAAACCCGGAACAATACATACGGAATCGGTAAAGTCTGTAAGCTCTTTGCAAAGTTTTGTGTCAGGTTCAAGGATTCCGCCGTAACCCACGCCGATGGACACTACTTCATATTTTTCCAGCAGGGCGGGTTCAAGACAGATGTCTTCGGAGCGCTGCCAGGTTTTGCCCCCATCGATAGAACGGTCAAAGAAATTTACGAACTCGAAAATAAAAAGCTCTCCACTTTCAAGGGGAATTACTCCAAATACAAAATCCTCAAAGCGGAA
>CALEIO010000249.1 GCA_937875885.1 uncultured Clostridia bacterium
TTTCTGTTATTTTGGGGGTGTTAAGATTACTTAATCTCAACAGTTGCGCCAGCCTCTTCAAGAGCCTTCTTGAGAGCCTCAGCCTCGTCCTTTGTTGCGCCTGAGCCGGAAAACCAGGACTTAACAGCAGGAACGATGCAGAAGCAGGTGAGAGCAATTAAACCTGCGAGCACTGCACAGAGAGTGGCAATTATAAGACCACGTCTGAACAGTTTTTTTCTTTTGTTTCTTCTCTTGTTTCTTGAGTATCTTTGGTTAGCGGCGAAGGTGTCTACCATGCCGATAAAGAACTCGTCTTTTCTTCGTTTCACGTTTGTCGCCTCCAAATTCAGATTTTGGCAGAAATAATTTTACATAATAAATAATAATATACATAAAAGTCAAAGGCAATAAAAGTAAAAAAATTGTGATAAAACTGGGGATTATTGTAATTCTTTGCAGGTAAAATATTTAAGACTTGTTACAGAATATAAGAAATGATCGTAATTTTATTGCACAAAAGTTCAATGTGTGCTAAAATACATAAATATAACCAAATTATCTTAGAAAGCGTGATTTTGATGGACTATACATTTGCAAACCGAATCTGCGGACTTAAACCCTCTGCAATCAGAGAGATTTTCAAGTATGCAGCAGACCCCCAGGTTGTATCTCTTTCAGCAGGTAACCCTGCACCCGATGCATTCCCCGCAAAGGAGCTTGCAGAGATTTCTGAAAGACTTATGAAAGAGAATCCCGTACTTGCACTTCAGTACGGTCTTACAGAGGGTTATTTGCCCCTGAGAGAATCACTTAAAAAATATATGAAGGAAGACTATAACATTGGCAGAGATTTCGATGAGATCATCGTTACCTCCGGTGCACAGCAGGTAATGGACCTGCTGACAAAATCCCTTGTAAACGAGGGCGACGAGATTGTTTGCGAGGCTCCCTCCTTTATCGGCTCACTCAACACATTCCGCAGCTACGGCGCAAAGCTTCTGGGTGTACCTATGGAAGCAGACGGAATGAATATGGAGGAGCTTGAGAATACTCTTAAATCTCACAGCAAAATCAGATTTATTTATACAATCCCCACATTCCAGAATCCTTCAGGCATTACAATGAGCCTTGAAAAGCGTCGTAAGCTCTATGAACTTGCAAAGAAGTACAACGTGCTGATTCTGGAGGACAACCCCTACGGTGAGCTCCGCTATAAGGGCGAGACACTGCCCACAATCAAGTCTATGGACGAAGACGGTATTGTTGTTTATGCAGGCTCTTTCTCCAAGGTTATCTCTCCCGGTATGCGTGTGGGTTGGTTTGTGGCACCCCAGGAGGTTGCACAGAAGATGGTTGTCTGCGGTTTAATGTCGGGCACCACGGAGTATTTCTTCACAAAAGACGGTAATGGCATCTTCTATCTTTGCTCCTTCCTGCAGATTCGTGATCAGCATTGCGGCTGCACTTCTGGTCACCTGGGGATCTCCGGGTATCAGAAAATCCGGGATACCGTATACTCGGAACCATACAGCTGCGGCGAGTATCATGAGTAACAGGAACCATCCCCCAAATTTACGAGAATTGTGT
>CALEIO010000250.1 GCA_937875885.1 uncultured Clostridia bacterium
AGCTACAACGGAAGGAGTTGTTCTTGCGCCTTCAGCGTTAGCAATAACTACGGGCTCGCCGCCTTCGATAACTGCTACGCAGGAGTTTGTTGTACCAAGATCGATACCAATTGTCTTTGCCATAATAAAATACCTCCAAATATAATCAGATAGTTTGATTGTTTATTAATGTATATATAATGAATGTCCGGTTGAACATTAACCGCAATTTGCAACCTGTACCATAGCGGCACGGATTACCTTATCACCGATTTTGAAGCCTTTCTGGAACACCATAGCAATGGAGTTTGCAGGAAGGTCGGGATTTTCTGCTCTTGCCACAGCATTGTGAAGCTGGGGGTCAAAGGCTTCGCCTACTTCGCCAAAGGACTGTACGTTAAGCTTTTCAAGGCTTTTTGCAAACTGGTTGCCGATGAGCTCAATGCCCTGGCGCTGGGGGTCATCCTCGGGAGTTGCTGCAATTGCAGCAGCAATGGAGTCTGCCATGGGAAGAAGCTCTTCTACAGCTTTTGCTGTTGCATCGGCATAGATGGAAAGCTTTTCAGCCTGAGTGCGTTTTCTGTAGTTGTCATATTCAGCAGCAAGTCGGAGATAGTTTTCTTTCTGGGTTTTAAGCTCAGCTTCAAGCTTCTCAAGCTCGCTTGCTTCTTCAATTACCTCTGAAACCGCTTCTGCAGTTTCTTCGGTAGAGATGTTCTCCATATTTTCAGGAGTTTCGTTCTTTTTGCTCATAATAAGCTCCTTATAATTATAGTTCTATCATTTGATCCAGAAGATTTCCTACGGTTTTTGCAATGAATGTAACTGCGCCTGCTGTAGCGGCGTAGTCTGTACGCAAGGGAGCAAACAATGCAACCGAGCCTGCGGATGCACCTGCTATCTCATATCTTGCAGAGATGACCGTAGCTGTTGAAAGCTCTGTGTGTGCACAATCTTTGCCGATGAGGATTCTCATTCCGCTCTTGTGGGAAAACATCAGCCTTGCAATCTGTTCTTTATCAGAAAGAAAGCTCAGGATTCCTCTTGCGGTTACCAGGTCTACATCGGGCATAAAGAGAAGTCTTGACTGACCTGCTGTGCAGATTTCGGTTTCCTGTGCCTGTGTGGCAATTTCCATAACCGTAACCAGAGCCTGGGGAGTCAGGAACATAAGGTCGGGGAAGGATGCCGCAACAGTCTGCATAAAGGGTTTTGTTATCTCGTACAAAGGAACTCCCGAAAGAGCCTTGTTGAGGATTTTCTGAAGTACGTCTGCAATTTCTGCTGTTACAACAAAGTTGCAGCGGAAGAGTTTTGTTCTTACCATACCCGTGGTAGTGATGAGCACCGCCATAGCAGTGTGTCTGCCTGTGGGGAGTATGTGCAGTCTGTGTACCCTTGCATCGGTAGCGGGAGGGGTTGAGGTGACTGCGGCAAAACCAGTGTAGTCAGAGAGAAGCTCTGCAGCCGAGCGCAGAAGATTTTCCGGAGTGTCGGCATGCTCTGTAAGCTTTCTTTCTATATAGTCGCAAACCCTCGCAGAGGGAAGCTTGGGGGTCATCAGATTATCAATGTAATAACGGCAGGCTTTTTGTGTGGGGACTCTGCCCGCTGATGTGTGGGGCTGATAAAGGTATCCGCCCTGGGTCAGGTCTGCCATATCGTTTCTGATGGTAGCGGGTGAAACGTTGATGCCTGTTTCTGTCAAAAGAGTTTTTGAACCAACCGGCTCGCCTGTTTCGATGAAACTTTCAACGATGGCCCGGAGTATTTTCTGTTTTCTTTCTGCCAGCTCCAAAACATCGCCTCCATTTCGTATTAGCACTCTACGTGTGCGAGTGCTAACTCTATTTATAATTTACACCCGAAGTAAAGAATTGTCAAGTGTATTTTGGATAAAAGATTTATGAATTTACTGTGTACAAAGGGATTTTCGGGGGAGATGGAGGATTTTTCTGTCGCATTATATTAATAGTATTGGTATTCTCTTGTATGTTGCGTAAGCTCCGCATCTATATATAGTGTGTTTATACGTCCGCCGGGAAAAAATAAAAAATAAACTGAAAAAAATAAAGAAAATACTTGCTTTTTTCGGGGAGTAGTGTTATTATATATCAGCACGATTGTGAAAATAGGGCTTTTATGGAAGCTCTGATGATAAATCTCACGAGTATTCGTGTTAACGCTTTTGAAGGAGGTGGGACAATGCCTAATATCAAATCAGCAAAGAAGCGCGTTAAGGTTATCGCAACCAAGACTGCTCAGAACAAGAGCATCAAGTCTGCTCTCAAAACAGCAATTAAGAAAGCTTACAACGCAATCGACACCAACGCTGACAACAAAGCTGAGGCGGTTCGTCTTGCTGTTAAGAAAATTGATCAGGCTACCGCAAAGGGTATTCTGCATAAGAACACTGCCGCAAGAAGCAAGTCTAATCTTGTTAAGCGCCTGAATGCAACTGCATAATTTTTCTTAATAAACCTTAAAAGCAGAGCTATCTCTGCTTTTTTTGTTTTTTACGGGAACTTTTGCGCAAAATATTTTTAAGAATAATTTTGTATAGTAGTTGACAATCTTTTCTTTGGCTGTTATTATTTTAGTGTATTGAACGTATATGACTTTACGTAGAATATTTAGAGAATAAGATCGGAGGTACGTATTATGCAAAAGAACAATTCCTGGGGATGGGTAATCGCTCTTGTTTCTGCTATTGTTGCAGTTGCAGCAGCTGTTGCTACTATCACTCTTCTTAAGAAGAAAAAGGAGAGAGACGACGAGGAGCTTGAGGAGTATCTCGACAGCGCAATCGTTTAATTCTCGCAGTTTTTCTGAAACAAACTTTAAGCAGAAGGTTTTTGCCTTCTGCTTTTTTTGTTTTTATGGAGCTTACCGCAAAATTTATATACAAAAAAACACCGCCGAGAATTAACTCAGCGGTGTTTTTATTTAAGTTGTTATGCTTTGTCAGATAATGCCTGCAATGTACTTCTGGATTGCTGTGGCATCTTTTACGTTAACCTTGGAGTCCTTGTTGAAGTCTGCAACTGCAAGAGCTTTTTCGTCAAAAGTGATGAGAGAAACAATGTATTTCTGAATTGCAGTAGCATCCTTAACGTTCAGACTGCCGTCCATATTAACGTCACCGTTCATAGTATGGCTGTCGCCCTCGTCTGTGAGCTCGGTTTCGTAAGTGCCGTTGTTATCTGTATCAACCTTGAGACCGATTGTGCTCTCATTGATTTCATAAATAAAAACAGAGTCGTAATCGGTAGAGAAGGAAGCTGTAGCACTTGTTTCTTTATTGAGAGCCTTAACAGATACATCTTTAAGGTTGTCAGAGGAGATAATGTAGCCATCCTTTGTTTTGGAAAGGGAAGCTGTGTTTGAGCCTGTGCCCTCAACCTCAACAGAGAACCAGCATGTGGGGTAGTCTTCGTCGTATGTCATAGAAAGACCGAAGTTGGAGGATTCGCCTGTAACCTCAACGTAACCGTTCTTGTCAAACAGTACGGATGTACCTGCTTTTGAGTTTGCTGTGAGGAAGCAGTTTTCGTAATCAATGGAGAGGTCCAGTTCAACAGGCTTATCCTGAATAACCTTGTAGGATGCATCGGCATCAAAGAGGTTGTAGCCTGCTGTACCTTCGGACTCGCCACCTGCAAAGTAGGAGTAGTCCTCTACAATTTCACCGGGTGCTGCTGCCTGGTTCATATATACGCCTTCTGATTCAACAACCTTTGAAATTGTACGGTTGTCGGCAATAGCAGCGGCGTCAATTCTTGCAACAAAGTTTTCGGTTTTGTTGTTGGCAGAACCAGTCTGGCCATCGCCGCATTTACTGATGCAGCTCTGGCACTGGCCTTCGTGAAGGCACTGCCCAAGGCTATCCTC
>CALEIO010000251.1 GCA_937875885.1 uncultured Clostridia bacterium
CGATAGCACGACCTAAAGCAACACGCTGACGCTGACCACCTGACAAAGCCTTTGGCTTACGCTCAAGAAGATGAGCAATATCAAGAATGCGAGCAGCTTCTTCAACGCGGCGCTTGATTTCATCCTTCGGTGTTTTACGAAGTTTAAGACCAAAAGCCATGTTATCAAATACTGTCATATGTGGATAAAGTGCGTAGTTTTGGAACACCATTGCGATGTC
The DNA here is from genome assembly GCA_937875885.1 of uncultured Clostridia bacterium. Taxonomy (GTDB): domain Bacteria; phylum Bacillota; class Clostridia; order Oscillospirales; family Acutalibacteraceae; genus Ruminococcoides. The sequence goes on from CALEIO010000251.1 coordinate 221, forward strand.
ACGATCTTTAGGTGCTACGTCATTTACAAGGCGATCGCCGATGTAAACTTCACCGTCAGAAATTTCTTCAAGACCTGCTACCATACGGAGTGTTGTAGATTTACCGCAACCGGAAGGACCAACAAGAATAATAAACTCCTTATCCTCGATCTCCAGGTTAAAGTCTGTAACTGCAGTTACACCGCCATCGTAAATTTTGTACACATGTTTAAGTGATACATTTGCCATTTTTATAGACCTCCATATACTTTATATATATAGTATCAGATTATGTAGTTTAATCTACATAATAATATACCACGTTTTACCCGATTACACAATTAATGTTTTCACTAAATATTAATTCGATATTTTAGGTAAAACGAACATAAAGAAAAATTATAAACAAACGATGTCAATATTTTTTGTTCAATTCTTATATATACGGGTATTACTCTCGGCAAATCGCAATATAATGTATTTTTTCGCTGTTGATGCTTACCTCATTAAATCAGACTTCTCACCCGAGAAACACATATACATTTATAAACATCAGTCAGCAAAATCATTTGTCACAAAATGCTTGATTCCATCTGAAAGATTTACAAGTTCATCGGCAAAGAATTCGGGAAAGACCTTGTGATTTTTTAAGTCTTTCAAAGGCATCCAATGCATATATTCTCTGCCTGCCACACAGTAGCTCACCTTGTCAATTGCAATCTTACCCATAGGCTTCATCAGAAAATAGAAAGAAACCTCGTGGAATCGCACACCTTTGCTAACTACAGAATCCTCAAAGAAATTCTCGTGAACAAACACAAGTCTGTCCACTTCACACTCAAGGCCTGTTTCTTCAAAAACTTCACGCTTCAGCGCTTCTTCGGCACTCTCACCAAACTGAACAGCACCACCAACACTGTAGTAGTAATCAGCCGCATCTGTCTTCGCAAGAAGCACACAGTCTTCTTCTATAATCACAGCTGCCGCACGAAACTGAAACCTTTCATTTTCCGAATCAAATCTGCAATCCCTGCGCTCAAGAGCCTGCTCACCAAAGAGCTTCTGCTCAAGCTGCACAGCACTGCCTGCAAACTCTACGGCGCCGGCTTCCATCATAGTCTCTTTTTTACCGTAACCATAGGTAACACCTATAAAATCCACTCCATTTGCCTTAGCACCCTTTGCATCAAAATGTGTGTCGCCTACCATTACTACCTTGTCGCCTTTTTCAGCACCCAGAGTCTCCATTGCGTAGGGAATTATATCTTCCTTCTCTCTTCTTCCGATTGTGTGGTCAGAGCCGCAAAGTGCATCCAGAATTTCTGTTATCCCAAGAAACTCACAGACTTTTCTTGCAGACACCTCATTTTTTGAGGTGCACACAGCAACCTTTGCATTACTTTTTCTGAGTCTTTCAAGCATATGGAGTGTACCATCAAAAAGGCTGTTTCTGGGTTCACCCTCTGTATCGTAAAAATCAAGATATATCTTCAGAGCTTCTTTGGCTTCTTCTTCAGAAAGTTTGCAGAGACCCTTGAAAGTTGTAATAAGCGGAGGTCCGATATACTTGCTGTAATCAGACAAATCAGGAACTTCTTTATTCATTTTTCTCATTGCAAGCTCTATGCAGCGCTGTATTCCCGGAGCACTGGCAGAGAGCGTACCATCCAGGTCAAACAGTACATAATCGTAGATACAATTCATTTTTTCACCGTCTTTTATGATAGTCTTGTATATTTTCTTTTTTTATGATAATATATATGTTAATACATTTTCCGGTATCTTTCAATATTATTTTTGAAAAGGGTGGTAGATTGAACTCCAAAGAGCGAATCCACGCTTTAGACGAAATACGTGGTTTCTGTGTGTTCTGCATGGTTTTTGACCACTGCTTATTCACCTATGGATATATGTTTGGCAACAAACTCTCCAGAGTATTGTTTGATTTCTTTGCTTACATCAGCCCCGGATTTGCCGCGGCTTTTGTACTCATCTGCGGCATTTCCTGCACATTAAGCAGAAACAACCTCCTGCGAGGACTCCGAATCTGCGGTGCCGCATTGGCAGTATCTTTTGCATCTCTGATCATTATGCCTGATATTCCCATAATCTTCGGAATTCTGCACCTGCTGGGTGCCTGCATACTGATTTATCATTTCACAGGGCGATTAACAGACAGAATCCCCACCTATATCGGCATCATCATCTGCGCTGCGCTCTTTTTGTTCACATACAACACAGCATACGGATATCTGGGTATGGGATCCATTAAAATCCCTCTCCCCACCGAACTTTACACAAGCAACAATCTGATGCTTCTGGGATTCATATCCCCTTCTGTTGCATACTCCGACTACTTTCCTTTGCTGCCCTGGCTTTTCGCATTCTATGCAGGAATCTTCGCAGGAAGATTTGCAAAAGAAAACAAACTGCCAAAAGGTATGTACAAATCAAGAATCCCTTTCTTATCATTACTGGGAAAGAACGCATTCTTTGTATATCTTATCCACCAGCCACTGGCTTGGGGAGTATTTTATATTATCGCATTAATTGGAGGTAACTCAATATGAAATTAGGTATTGTAGGTCTGCCTAACGTAGGCAAAAGTACACTTTTCAATGCAATCACAAATGCAGGTGCACAGTCTGCAAACTATCCTTTCTGCACAATCGAGCCCAACGTAGGTGTTGTAGCTGTTCCCGACAAGCGTCTGGACAAACTTGCAGAAATGTACGATCCCGATAAATACACCCCTGCAACAATCGAATTTGTAGACATTGCAGGTCTTGTAAAGGGTGCATCAAAGGGCGAAGGTCTGGGCAACAAGTTCCTTTCCAACATCCGTGAGTGCGACGCTATCGTTCACGTTGTACGTTGCTTTGAAGATGACGACATTATCCACGTTGAGGGTAGTGTCGATCCCATCCGTGATATCGAAACAATCGATCTGGAGCTTATCCTTGCTGACGCTGAAATGATTCAGCGCAGAATTGACAAAGCACAGAAAATGCTCAAGGGCGACAAGAAGTATCAGGTAGAAGTTGATTTCTTCAAAAGAGTTCTTGCAGAGCTCAATGAAGGTCACTCTGCCCGTTCAGTAGAATGCACAGAAGAAGAGGCTGCTCTGCTCTCCAGCGCAGCTCTGCTCACAAACAAGCCCATCATCTACGCTGCAAATATGAGCGAAGCTGACTTTGCAAACGGCATCGAGAACAACGAAGGCCTCAAGAAAGTTCGCGAGATTGCTGCTATTGAGCACGCTGCAGTGCTTCCCATCTGCGCAAGCACAGAGGCTGACATTGCAGAGATGGACTATGAAGACAAGATTATGTTCCTTGCAGAATTAGGTCTTGAGCAGTCCGGTCTGGACAGACTCATCAACGAATGCTACACATTGCTTGGACTTATCTCCTACCTTACAGCAGGTAAGCAGGAAGTTCGTGCCTGGACAATCAAGAACGGCACAAAAGCTCCCGGTGCAGCAGGTAAGATACATACAGACTTTGAGCGTGGTTTCATCCGTGCAGAGGTTATTGCTTATGAAGATCTTATTGCTTGCGGCTCTATGGCAGCAGCAAAAGAAAAAGGCCTTGTTCGCAGCGAAGGAAAAGAATACGTTATGAAAGACGGCGACGTTGTACTCTTCCGCTTCAACGTATAATTTACTTTCTGAAAAACAAAACAACAAACAAAAGAGCGTGCAGAAAATACTGCACGCTCTTTTTGCATCTGATTTTGAGTCTGACAAAATAATCAGGAATAAAAAAACGACCACCCTATTGGGTGGTAGCTTTAAGTGTTGGCATCTTCCTATCTTCCCGGGCCGTCACCAGCCAAGTATTGTCGGCACTATAGGGCTTAACTTCTGTGTTCGGAATGGGAACAGGTGGACCCCCTACGTCATCAACACCAACTATTCAATTGCGTTGCCTTGGAGCAACTCGTTTATTATATCATCACATTTTATAAAATACAAGTGTTTTTTTCAAAAACTTGCAAAAAGCCAAAGAATGACTATACTTTCTTATTATTTTTCTTTATATTTGACTATTAGAGAAACAAATAGTATAATGATACTATATATATTGTATTATGCGAAAAATATCGATTTTATACACAAAATAACGAATTCGGAGGTATATTTATGAAAAAACGACTTTTAGCAATAATCCTTTCCATCCTTGTGGTGGTAGCAACCGTATTCACTCTGGGAGGTTGCTCATCCAAAGACAGCAATTATCCCGTAACTGTAGGTCAGACAAAAATTGCTAAAAAGCCCGAAAAAATTGCTGTACTTTCAGATAATCTTGCAGATATCATCTACTATATGGGCTTCAGTACACAGATTTGTGCAATCAGCGACTCCTGCACCCAGGAAGAGCTCACCAAATATATCGACTCTGTAGGCAGCGAAACCGCTCCCGATATTGATGGTCTTGTACGTTGCGGTGCAAAATATGTACTCACAGACACTCCCCTCTCCGAAACCGTTAAGAACAAGCTCAATGATCACGATATAACTGTTCTTAACTTTATGGAGCCCTCCAATGCAGCTCAGCTCAAGACTCTCTACAACACAATAGGCACAATCTTCGACGGCAATCCCGATGGTCAGGCCACTGCAGCCGAGGCATACAACCGACTTATTACAACCATTGAACAGGCAGAGAAAGAGGTTGAGGGTTCAAGCGTTGTCAAGCTGGTTTGTTATCTATATCTTGACGAAAATAACAATCTTTGCTCATACAACAGCTCAACCTGCGAGGGTATGATTCTTGATTATGTAAGCGCTACCAACGTGGCTACAAACTTCATCGACGAAAAGGTTGACGAAAACATTCTCCGACTTTCAAACCCCGATTATGTATTCTATGACAACGAAGCAGTGCTCAACCACATCAAAGCAAACAGCACACTTTCTTCAATGAATGCAATCAAGAACAATAACACATTCATTCTTCCCAAAACAGCTCTTCAGCGTTTAGGCGGAAGTATGATTGCTACCCAGAGTTTCATCATCTCAAAAATGTATCCTACCAGCATTTCCGATACAACAAAGGGCGAATCCTACGCTGAACAGTACGGAATTACTCTCAGCGAATCTCTTTCCTATGCAGCAGGTGACGATAACGAAGATATCAAAGCAATTCAGAAAAGACTTATGGATTTAGGTTACCTTGTCCTCGACAATGGTGACGAAGCTACTACATATTTCGGCGGAAAGACAGAATCAGCTCTTAAGAGTTTCCAGACTGCAAACGGTATAGAAGCTACAGGTGTTGCAGACAAGGCAACTCTGGAAATCCTCTTCCTTTCCACTACACTTTCAGTTTCAGGTCAGACAGTTGCTCCCAGCAGAAGTGACGCTCCCACAACAGAGCCTGAAGAAAACCAGCCCGAAACCTCTCCCACTCAGGACTCAACAACACCTCAGAGCGGCACAGACACAAGCGGTTACAACATCAATCTTTCATCTTCAAAATCCTACAGCGCAGGCGATGAGCACGCAGATATCGCTGTTATTCAGGAAAGGCTCGAAGAGCTCCTCTACATTTCCTTCTCCGAAGGTGATTCTTACACCAACTACTTCGGACCCGGCACAGAAAGAGCAATCACTCGTTTCCAGGAAAGCAACGGACTTTCCGCTACAGGTGAAGCTGACTACGAAACATTGAAGCTTCTCTTCAGTGCTGACGCAAAACAGCCTAACTAAAACTAAAAATCAACAAACCAAAAACGTCGCAGATTAATTTCTGCGACGTTTTTATATTGCTGTAGATTTTATTTAATTGTTTTCCATAATCTCATTATAATGAGCCTGGGACACCACGTGAACGTTTCTGTCCACTCGACCTGTTCTGCCCATTGCATCAGTAAACAAATAAGTTATAACGTAAGTGCCCTTTCGTGTACAAACCACTTTACCGTCAACTTTGATTCCATCTTCAAATCTGTTTCCGCAGGAATCGTACGCTACCACACCTTCGTAAGCATCGAAAGTTGTGTTTACAATGATATAGGTATCTTCAACGCCCTCAAACACAGGCATCATCTTATTGTAAGGATTCTTTTCATTAGAATCGGTAGGATCCCAATTCTGATACTTTGCGTCTTTAGGAATTCTCATAGGATCAGGCACATCTAAAGGATCACTTTTATTTTCATTGTTGGCTAATTTTACTAGTGTACCCTCAACACAGTTTTCATATATCCACTTTGCATCATCCACAGAGAATCTGATTTCTCCGGATGTGTAAGCTATTCCGAGTTTATTGTACTCTGAAGCAATAAGAGAAGATGCGCTCTGGGCTTTGTAAGCAGTTGAAGAAAGAGCCAGACCTCCGTCATTGTTAGCAAAAACTGAATAATACTGATAGAACTTGCCATCATCAGAAGCATGCCATCTTGATTTTTCTGTAATTACATAAGAGCCAAGCTCTGAGCTTTCGCCCTTACCTACAGAACAAACCATTGACCTTACCGCTTTATTGTAAACACCAGAATTGTTATAGGTATAAACAGTTGCACATCCTGTATTCACATTAATAAGCATTGCATAGGGATTAGCTGAAATATTCAGCACAATATTCTGCTGAACAGAATCTTCATTGCTAGTATATGCAGTTGAGTGAGAAAGAGCCTCTGATTTTCCCTTTACTACAGTTATGTGATATGTCAATGAAGCTGACTTTGCACGAACAGTGATTGTTGTTTTACCGGGAGATATGCCATCTACTCTGCCGCTGCTGTCAACCGTTGCAATCTCCGGGTCTGCTGAATACCACTTGAGAGCGTATTCATAGTCAAACTTAATATTAACAGGCAACCAGGTATATTCGCCCACCTTAAGTTTTTCCTGATAATCACCCTGGCTGAAACCCATTGCCAATGCTTCATCGTCACTTGAGATTACCACAGGGTCAGGCAGATAAACTGCACAGCCACACAATTGCATTATAATTAATATAAGCAATATAAATGCTGAAAGCTTTTTTATTTTGCTCATAGTATTTCCTCCTCGCTTTTGCCAAAACAGAAAATATATATAATCATTATAATTCATAATTGCAAATGTATCAAGTTATTTATTCTATATTTTTATCCTATATACATAATAATTTTTATGTGGTATAATAAACTAAATAAAAAAACAAGGATTTTCATAATATGAGCGATAACAAATACTGTTCCGTATGTAAAAAGTGCAGCGGTTGCCAACTTTCCAATATGGATTACGAGCGACAGCTGAAATATAAACAAAACGAAGTACGTCTGCGCTTTGCAAGACTTTGCAAACCTGAAAAGATTCTGGGTTGCACTTCTCCTTTGCACTATCGCAACAAAGCACAGTTTATGTTCAAAAAAATCAAAGGTCGTGTTTATTGCGGTATCTACCAATCAGCAGACAGAACCGTTGTGCCCACAAGCAACTGTGCTCTGCACACAAAAAAGCAGAACACAGCCGGCAGAATCCTGGCTGAACTTTTTGAAAGTTTCAAAATCGAGCCCTATGACTTTCACAAGCAGAAAGGTCTGGTTAAAAGTGCAATAATAAGAGAAAGCTTTCACACAGGCGAGCTTATGATTGTTATTGTATGTGACAGTCACAGACCCTTCCCCTGCCCTGCACCTTTTGCAGAAGCTCTCAGCAAAAAGCTCCCGGAGCTTTCTTCACTGATTCTTACAAAACACAAAGGAAACACCCTTACTGCAGGAGAAAGCCCGAAAGTTATCTTCGGTAAAGAATACATCACTGATAAGCTTTCCGATATGAACTTCAAAATAAGCTACAACTCTTTCTTCCAGATAAATCCCGTGCAGACTCAGGTACTGTACAACACAGCCATTGCTATGGCCGAGCTCAATTCCCGCGACACAGTGCTTGATGCATACTCAGGCACAGGTACTATCGGAATGATTTGCGCACCACACTGCCAACAGGTTTACTCTGTAGAAGTCAACAAAAACGCCGTTAAGGATGCAATAAAAAACGCAAAGCTCAACAACATCAGCAACATAAATGCTGTGTGTGCGGATTCCGAGGAATACATAAAAGACCTGACCGATTCCGAAACACAGATTACCGCTGCTGTGCTTGACCCTCCCCGCGCTGGATGCAGCAGAAGTTTCCTTGTTTCTCTTGCAGACCTTGCACCCAGAAAGATTGTTTACATTTCCTGCAATATCGATACTCAGGTAAGGGATATCCGTTATCTTCTGAAGCGAGGATACAAACTGGAAAAAGTTCAGGGTGTGGATATGTTTCCTTACACCAAACATATAGAATCCATCGCACGTCTTACACTCGATAAAACCACCTCGAAGTAAAACAAAAGCTGTACAAAGGAGATTGCTTATGAAAAAACACATAAAAGAATTTGTCGTTCTGATACTTCAGCTTTTTATATTTTTTATTTTTCCTCTTTTTGCAGGGCCAGGTGATGAAATGGGAATGGTTGTGCTCATAATTCTTGCAACCTTTGTGCTATCACTTATACTCGGCATCATATCCGCAAATAAAACAAAATTCCTTTATCCCCTTGCAATCTCTCTGTTATTTATTCCGTCAGTATTCGTCTATTACAACAGCTCTGCTCTTGTACACGCTCTGTGGTATCTTGTAATATCCTCTGCAGGATTAATCACAGGCACCATCCCACGCATAATATTTACCAAAAGCAAACAAAAATCCGATAAATAAACAGTTATGAAAAATTCAAAAATTCTGAACTCGGTCAAAACCTCCATAATGACAGTGATAATTGTGCTGTGTGCCTGGATTTCAGTCCCTTTCCCCATTCCCTTTACCCTGCAGACTCTGGGAATTTATCTGGCTGTTTTACTTTTGGGCAGCAAAAATGCTTTTGTTTCTGTACTGCTCTACATTCTGCTGGGCACAGCAGGACTTCCTGTATTCTCGGGATTTTCATCGGGAGCAGGCTACATTTCAGGGCCAACGGGAGGTTATCTCTTTGGCTTTCTGTTATGCCCATTGATATGCATTGTGGGAGAAATATTGTTACCAAAGAAAAAGCTCACTTTGATTTTTCTTGCAGTAGGAACCCTTTTGTGCTACACTACAGGCACTTTATGGTTTGCAATAACAACAAATCAGACACATTCCCTTTGGAGAATCATATACCTATATGTTTTGCCTTACATAATCCCCGATGCAATTAAACTTACACTTGCACATCACATCTCAAAAAAACTCAAGCCAATACTTATGAAAACCAACAAGGAATGATATATATGAAAGCAATTAAACACTTCAGAACAATCACAAAACACCGCCACAGAGTAATCTCTCATTGCTTCAGGGCGGGTATCGGATTCCAGGGACTTTTTCACGATTTGTCAAAGTATTCCCCCTGTGAATTCTTTGTAGGCGCAAAATACTATCAGGGAACAAAGAGCCCCAACGAAGAAGAGCGCAGACTCTACGGCTACTCAAAAGCCTGGATGCACCACAAGGGCAGAAACCGTCATCACTTTGAATACTGGACAGACTACAATCCCCAACGACGTGTAGTGGAGCCTGTAGAAATGCCTTTCAACTATCTTGTTGAAATGTTCTGCGACAGAGTTGCAGCCAGCAAGATTTACAACGGAAAAGCCTACAAGGACAGCGATCCTCTTAACTATTTTCTCAAATCAAAAGCCACCAGATTCATTCACGAGTCAACCTCCAAAGAATTGGAGAAAATGCTCCGACTACTGGCAGACAAAGGCGAAAAAGAAGCTTTTTTATATATAAAAGAGAAGGTTAAAGCATACAAAAAGCACAGAAAAAACGTTTAATACATACATATTTATATATAACCTCTTCGTTGACAAAGCAGCTTCTTTAAGATAAAATTATATTCCCATCACACACAGGGAGTGAAATTTATGAAAAAACTGCGCACAGCTCTTATATTTATATTATGTATTGTAACAGCTTTCACTTTTGCGATGCAGGTATCTGCAGAAAGCATAAAATACAGGCTGAACGACCTGGGAATGACAATCAGTATTCCCGATACAATGACCGTAAAAACACCTGAAAGCTCCACAGACCTGCAGGAGGGTATTTATCTCGAAGCAATCAACACCGATTCTTCTTTGATTATATCCGTCTCTATGGTGCAGAATGAAGAAACAGAAAAAGTTCAGACTTTTGTGGATAAACCCTACTCCGTACTGGAAGAGTTCAAAGAAAGTATGGAATCCCTGGGATTCAGCGAAGGCAAAAACGGAACTTACGGCGGAGTACCTTTCCTTGATTTTTCACAGAAAAGTTCAAGTGACTCCGGTCTTGATATCTACACAAGACATAGCGTAACACTCATAAACGGTATGAGCATTTCCATTGTTTCCCAGTCCCCCGGTGATAATTTCACATCCGATGAACTCAGCTTGCTCAAATCCTGTCTTGACAGCATACAGTTTGACAAGACAAACAATGCAACCCAGGGTGTAAGCTTCGGCAAGGTACTTCTGTGGATTTTCCTTATCATTATTATTCTTGCATTAGCTCTGTTGGTACTTTCATATTATATGGCTAAACACAACGCTGAAAAGAAGCGTTTGTTAGCTCAGGAAAGAAAGAAAAAAGCAGACTATGATGTGCTGAAGAAAGCAGAAAAGAAGAATCTGAACACTCCTACAGGACTGCAAGGCTACAAATCAAGCTCCGCTTACTTTGAGGAAGGTTTTGACTCTGCAGAAACCTTCTCTGCCTCTGCCGACATAAACACCACTGCCGGACAGATAAGAAGCAAAACCGAAATTGCTGTAAAAGAAACAAAAACAGCAGTAACTCATATGGGTTATTTCTTCCGCAATCTGAAAAGAGAATTAAACAAAAACAAGAAAAACAAAAACAACAAATCAAATTCAAAAGAAAAACGAACAGCAGTTGATTATGATATTTTCAGCGAAAAATAATTATTGTTCCAATAAAGAATAATAATGCGCAAAATCTCTGTAAAATCCGTTAAAAAAGAGCCGTTGTTAAAATTTGCACGGCTCTTTTTAATATTTTACTTGACTAAACAGTAACAACGTACTATAATAAGTAATTATCATATATATATCTATATATAAATTTCAGCATAGCATCCCAGCTATGTTCAATATGAAAGGGTGTCAGTAATGTCAAGAGTTTACAATTTTTCTGCAGGTCCTTCCGTTCTGCCTGAGTCTGTTCTCAAAAGAGCAGCAGACGAAATGATGGATTATCAGGGCAGCGGCCAGTCCGTTATGGAAATGTCCCACAGAAGCAAAGTATACGACGGTATCATCAAAGAAGCAGAGGCAGAAGCTGAAGAGGCAATTGTTGATGAAGATGAACTATCAAATGATTTTATAGAAGAAGATTTTGATGAAGACATTGACGAAGCTGATATGGATTTAGAAGATGATGGAATATTTGATAATGATTTAGCAGAAGACAATCTTTTAAATGATGAAGATATAATCACTATGAAGCTTTTAAAAGAAACTGAAGCCGAAGATGTTTATGAAGAGGAAAATGTTCTGAATTTCTATAATGATTACTCAGCTGTTGAGGTTGTTTCAGATTACACAACCGAGACTTATTATAATACTACCTGGACATACTCTCAGGAGCTTGAAGAAGCACTGAAAGAGGATGCCGACATTTTAATTGACCTTGAAAAATGGTATTTCTCATACGATGACGAGGAGGGTACATTTATCAAGGACGGCATCAAGGCCGGTCAGTATGCTGTAAATATCAACGAAAAAAAGTTCAAGGAGATTTTAACTGACAGAGGTATCTTATCATTTATTACTTATGAGCAGTTCG
>CALEIO010000252.1 GCA_937875885.1 uncultured Clostridia bacterium
ATGTAACTACCTCTGTGATGTTATGGGTAACATAGATTACTTCCATAGCTTCAGGGGGAGCACATTCTGCAAATGTACCGTCAGAGTTGCGGGTGATAGGCATCTGGAACAGAACTGTATCACCAACTTCGTAGGTTTCGTTTACATCGCCTGTAACTTTGCAGATGATGATGTCACCCTTGAAGAAAGCGCCTTCAGCAGGATTGCCGTTTTCGTCGTAAGCTTCCATTGATTCAGACTGAACGCTTCTGAATGTGTAGCCGAAAAGCTGGGAGACGCTGCCCGGTTTTTCAACTTTCTGAGACAATGAAACAAACAGGATGACTGCTGCACATACTAAGAAAAGTACAATTACAACGTCAAGCAATACGTTCATTACACTCTTAAATTTTTTCATGGCAAACGCCTCCCAAAATCGTTAAACTAAATTACTTTTATGTAGATATAAGGTCTAAATTATGCAAATGCAAGAGTGAGGTCGATGTCGTTCTTTGCATTTGTATCCTTACAGTCAAGGTCTTCACCCTCGAACCAAACGAATACGTTGTAGCCGTAAACTGCGCCAGCGTCGATTGTACCGAGGTTGATCTGGCCGAACTGCTGTGCTGAGTAAGTAACAACAGTATCGTCTGCATAGTCAGCGTCTGTAGCGAAGAAGTATGTAGCCTCTGTTGTTGTGTTGGAGAGGTTCTGAGCTGTGATGGGCTGAACAGCTACACGGTAGTAGGACTTGTCGCCGAGGTCACCTGTGGGAGTAACAGTGAGCTTGAGGTCGTGTGTGCCGCTAGTTGCATCGTACTTTGCATAAATTGTCTGCTGGATGTAGTCGCCGCCGTCTTTCCATGTTGCAGCCTTCTGATCGTCAAATTCAGCTGCATCAGCGGATTTCCAAGTTGCAAGATCGTTTGTTGTTGCGGGTGCGAGCTCATCTGCTACTGTAAGTGTGAGGGACTGTGTCCAGTTTGTATCAATAGCGTCAGAGATAACAAGGTTGCTACCCTGTGTTGTTGTAGCGTTGATGCCTGTAGCTGTAGCCTCTGATTTAGAAGAGAACCAAGCGAATGTTGCGCCGCTGAGTGCTACGATAGCAACAAGAAGAAGTGCTACGGAAGAGATGAGTGAGCTTTTTCTGAAAGTTTTCATTAGAAATTCCTCCAATAAAATAAAAATATTTTTTTTGCCGAATTGCCCCTCGGCTTGGGGTTTGATTTATAATCCAAATGGATCAGGATATCAGGGGGGGCGGTCAGCCTTGCTGATCTTTGAGTTCAGCAGCCTCAAAGTTCATTGCAAGTCTCATGTGTCCGCCCATGATATCATTGATACATTCTGAATCCTCGCCTTCAAACCAGATGACCACGGTGTATTTATCTACTGCACCAACCTCAAAGTCTGTGCAAAGTTCTGTGTAAACCGTATCATTATCAAGGAAGAGTACCGCTTCTTCAGAGCCTTTTCCGGCAACAAGCTCGGGGGAGTCTTTGGTACCTAACTTGGGTTTGGCATAAATTGTGGGGTCTGAGTTTTTATAGACCATAATTCGTGCGGCTTCGTCGCAACTCTTCGACACTCCCGTAACCTCAAGGGTTGCATTGTAGTCAAAGGTTTCTTTGCCGTTGTTCTGAACATAGAAGGTGTAAGCAAAGTAGTTCTTGCCGTTGTGAGAGCCGTCTATGTTGTCCAGGTCGTCAAGCACACCCTGTGCTTCAAACCAATCGTATGTAAAATGATAAACATCTTTTACATTCTCACCGCTTAAGATGATGTCCGGATCTGCAAAGTCTGCAGTTTCTGAAAGGAGCAAGCCTTTTGTTTCAAGCTCGTTATCCATAGAAACAACCAGGTCACCGAACTGAGTGGACATACAGGAGAGGAGCCATAGAATGATGATGATTGCAATGATGATAATCATCAGAATGCGGGCTTTACGTCGTCGCCTCTGATCTTTCGTCATGCTTTCGGCATCACGTCGGAGTCCCTTGTGGTTGAACCAACCCTGACTCCGCAGGGAGTCCAGGTCTCTCGGGGTGAAAGGCTCCTGTTCTTTATTCTTTTTGTTGAACAATTTTAATTACCTCCGATCCCGGATGATTCCGGATAGAGTTTTAAGCATCCTGCAAGAGCAGGTGCAGCCGAGTTTTCGGCTCCTTTATAAAAAGGCTATGTCAGCTGATTAGTTAACGGGGATGTTGTTTTCGTCTGTTCCCTCAAAGTTGAACTGTGCCTGCAGGTTTGCAAGCTGAACATCGTCGTCACACTGGGGGTCTTCACCCTCGATCCAGATTCTTACTGTGATCATCTTGGGGGAGAGAGCATCCAGATGGAAGAGTCTTGTGTCGTTTGAAAGACCCATGGGCTCGGGCAGGTCAAATGTGGACTGTCCGCCAACGGGTGAACCCTGATTGGGTTCGTAGATTGTGGTAGTGCCTGCCTGCTCATCTGTGAAGCTTACTCTTACGCAGTTGATGATGTCGGCTTTCTCTCCTGTGCTGGAGGTGAAAACCTTTGTGCCGTTGTCAGCACCTGTTTCGGTTTCGTTTGATGTCAGGTGAACCCACATATCTTCTGTGGAGATGAAGAACAGGTCAAACTCAAGATAGCTTTCCTCGTTAGCTGTTCTTTCCACACCACGTTCGGTGTAGAATCTTACACCGTCAGAAGAGGTAAGGGGATCGAGTACCATTTCCTCAAGGGATGTATTGTAAGCAGCAAGCTGTCTGTTGATGGCAGCGTTGTCTACTTCGTTGGTGTAGAGTGAAAGATCTGTGCCGTGCTCCTCGTCAGAGATAAGCAGCTGCACACCTGTGCCGATTGTGATCTCCATATTGTGAACAGAAGAAAGGCTGGAGATTGTGAACCAGGCAAAGGTTGTGGTGATCATTGAGAGTACCAGCAGAATAAGAAGGAAAACAGAGAGACGTGTTCTTGTCTGCTTAATGCGCTTACGCTCAATCTTCAGTTGTTCGATTTCTCTTCTCAGCAGTTCGTTCTGGCGCTGAAGCTGTGCAGTTTCATCGGCAATACTTGCAGACAGAAAATCTCGATTGTCCATAAACGATGCTCTCCTTTTCCCGAATTTGTGAACACACAATTTTTACGAAATTAAAAATACATATATATAAATACATATACTTGCTCATATACAAGATATTATAGTACAAATTGTGAAATAAAGCAATAAAAAATATAACAATAGTTACAAAAAATATAAACAAAATTGACAATAAAAATTTGGTGTTTTAATGCTATAAAATTTATTATTTAGTGTAATTTAACAAAAAGGAATGTCAAAAATTAACCAAACCAACTAAAAAATCTGTTGTTTTTTGTGGCCGCGGCTTTTATGCACAAGATAAAAATAACAAAACGGTAACACGTTCTGTGCTACCGTTTCGGAGTTCTGTATTTATTTATCAGTACGCTGCAAGCAAGGGGTTTACATTAACAAGAGAGTTGTTCTCTGCATCTGCAATGTAAGCAATTGCGCTGCCGCAACCCTTTACTACACAGTCGCTTGCATCCTGTGCAAGGTGTACGTTGAGCTTTGTGTGTTTGCTGATGAGCTCACAGAAACCGTCAAGCTGTGCAAGTCCGCCTGAAAGAGTGATTCCGTCTGTGTAAATATCGCCGATAAGCTCGGGAGGAGTTTTTTCCAGAACTTCCATAATTCCTTTGACTACACCCATAGCTGTTTCTTCGATAGCCTCCATAATCTCTGAAGATCTCATATCAACAAAGCGGGGAAGACCCCTCATTGTATCTCTGCCCTTTACGCGGAAGATTTTTTCTTCAGCAGGGGGAACAACACAGCCGATTGCCATTTTGCACTGCTCTGCAGTTGTGTTGCCGATGATAAGTGAATATTTACGGCGAACATATTTGATGATTTCTTCGTCCATCTGCTTGCCTACGTCTTTGATTGTCTTGCTTACGGAAACACCGCCCAGAGAGAGCACTGCAATGTCTGCTGTACCTCCGCCGATGTCTACAATCATACAGCCGTGAGGACCTGTAATGTCAAGTCCTGCGCCCATTGCAGCAGCCTTTGCAGATTCGATAAGATATACTCTGCGCACGCCGAAACTGGAGATAGCATTAACTACAGCACGTTTTTCAACCTCTGTGATTTCACCGGGAATGCAGGCTACTACGCGGGGCATAATAACCTTGCTGTTGCTTACATTGGAAAGAAAGATGCCGATCATTTCTTCCACAAGATCAAGCTCGGCAATAATATCCTTCAGCAACATCACCGGAGTCGAAGGGTTAAGAGTAACGCCGGCCATCATGCCTGCCTCTTTTATCTGAGTTACAGCTCTGTGCAGATGAGTGCATGCCTCGTAGTGTATATTCATCACTCGCGCGCCGAGTGCCTTCACTGCATCGAGGTAATTCATGGGATTAACAACCATCAAATGAACATCAAGCAGCTTGGTACAACCCTTTGCCACATACTCGAGTACCGGAGGGCCAAACGAAAGATTGGGCACAAACACCCCATCCATAATATCAATGTGCAACCACTCGGCCTCGCTACGGTTAATCATATCAAGGTCACATTGTAAATTCGCAAAATCTGCCGACAACAACGACGGCGACACTATCTGACTCATAACTTTATCTTGTATTGATTATATCTGCGAAGATAGCGCTAAATTATTATGTTTACACCAAGAAGAGAAAAAAAATTAAACAGCTGCAGAAAAAACAGCCACAGAATTTACTTCTTCCTGTATGCGTTATACTG
>CALEIO010000253.1 GCA_937875885.1 uncultured Clostridia bacterium
GTCCTTCGGGTGCTTTATCTGCAACAACTGTCACACCGAAGTTTGCTGCATATTCACCTGAACCTGAACCACCGTTTACAGTAATCTGAACGGGCACCACTACCTTCTCCCATACAGGAGTTACTGTAACGTCATTGCCCTTTGCAATCTCTGTCTGAATCTCTGATTCTGACAGTTTCCAACCTGCAAACTCATAGCCGATAGATGTAGGGTCTGCGGGAAATTCGATGTCATCTGTTTCTGCATAATACTGCGCTTCCAGAATACGTCCGTTAGTACCTACCTTATCGTGCTTGAAAGCAACGTGCTGAATTCCCTCGATGTTTGAAATAAAGCAAGCAGAGAAATAGTCGTTGCCTGTTGTTGTGAAGGTATATGAAAGATCTTCGCACACAATAACACCGCTGACAGGATTGAGCCAACCAAGGAAAGTGCTGCCTTCCATTGCATTTGCCGTTACCTTTACCTTTGAGCCAACAGCAATCTTGGAGTTGTTATATATAGCGCCCTGGGGTCTTTCAGCGCCGTCATTTATTGAGATTTTGAAGCCTTTTCCGCCTGTAATCTCCACCTTGAGCTTACCTGTTGCAGCAGCGGATGCTGTCAGGTAATATGCAGAAAAAGCGCTCATAACCATAACAAGAATCATCAGACAGCTTAAAAGTCTGATTCCTTTTCTTTTAATCATAGCATATCCTCCGTTAATTCGTTTTTCTGAAACTTTCGTTTATTCTTTTACTGCTTCTGCCAGGTCAGAGTAAACTGTTACAATCTCGTTTGTAGTTGAATCCACATACTGAACGAACGCTCTTGCTACCCATTCATCACCTGACATAACATTGCCCTTTGTCCAGCAGAATGTACCTGTGCTGTTGGTGCTTGATGAATATCTTACATATACATTGCTGTCATCTGTAGCAACATTAAATGTTGACTCGTTGTAGTTTGACTTATTAACTGCAACAATACCTGCCTTGTGGAGTGTGTACTCCTTGGGAACATACCAGCTGCAGTAGAACAGATTCTTATCTGCAACGCTTGTGGTATCGATGTTATATACATCTACAAGAATCTGGTAGTCGATAACCTCATCTTCGTCTACAAATACAGCTGTAAGTGTTGTATCTGCTACGGGATAGAATACATAAGTTTCGTCATAAGATCTGACCTTGCCTGTATTGTCTGTCCAGTATGCAAACTTCTGTCCTTCGGGTGCTTTATCTGCAACAACTGTCACACCGAAGTTTGCTGCATATTCGCCTGAACCTGAACCGCCGTTTACAGTAATCTGAACGGGCACAACAACCTTCTCCCATACAGGAGTTACGGTTACGTCATTGCCCTTTGCAATCTCTGTCTGAATCTCTGCTTCTGTCATACTCCAGCTTGTAAACTCATAGCCTACAGCTGTGGGAGTATCGGGAAATTCGATGTCATCTGTCTCGGCATAATACTGTGCTTCCAGAATTCGACCAAAGTTGCCTGTTCTGTCGTGCTTGAAAGTTACAAGCTGAGCACCCTCAACTTCGATATTATAGAGTGCATTGATTGAATCGTTGCCTGTTGCCACAAATGTATAAACGGGATCGGATGAAAGCAGAACGCCGTTCATAGAATTTACCCATCCCATAAACTTCTGATCACTTGATGCAAGTGAAGCAACAGTAACAGCAGAACCGATCTCGATTCTTGAGTTGTGGTAAGAAGCACCCTGGGGTCTTGCCGCACTACCATTTACAGAAATGGTAAATCCGCTGCCGCCGGAAACTCTTACTCTGAGTGAGCCTGTGTTCACCTTTGTCTGATTCTTTGTGTACAGAGCATTAACTGTGGTATCTTCGGTTATGTTTGTAAACTCTTTGTCCCATTCCTTGAAGGTGTAGCCCTCTCTTGTGGGATTTTCGGGTGCTTTGGCACCGCTGCCGTACTCAACCTGCTGTGTGCTGAGCACTGCGCCGTCAAAGTCAACGAACTCAACTTTGTAATTGTTAACTGTCTGGGTGTAGACTGCTGTAACTGTCAGATCTGATGTAACAGCAGAGAAATCCGCATCCCATTCTTTGAATGTGTATGAATACTGTGCGTTGCCCTCTCTTGCAGGAGCTGTGGGAGCTGTTGCACCCTTACCCTGTGTAACAGTCTGGGTATCCAGTACTGTTCCGTCGTAATCCTTGAAGGTAACTGTGTATTCGGGAGCAACATAGATTATCTCAAGGTAATGGGTTGACTTGTTGAAATTGAAGATATATGTACCACCATCAGCTTTGAGAGTACAGTTATCCTTGCCTGTCTTCATCAACCAGCCAATGCTTGAGCTGGTAGTTGTAGTATTATCAATGGTACCGTTGTTGCCGTACCATACATTCATACTGTGAACCTTGAATTTATAGGAACCTGCTTCAAGAGCAATAGTGGTTGTGAGGATATTCTCATCCTCTGTGGGCTCCATAAGGTTTGTTCCTTTCCAGTCATTGAATGTACCCTTGAGGTATGTGGGTAACATTGTGTACAGGGCTGTTACTGTGATATCTTCGGTTACGTTTGTAAACTCCTTATCCCAACCGCTGAAGGAATATTCTTCTCTGGTGGGGTCTGCAGGTGCTTTGGCATCGTTGCCGTACTCAACCTGCTGTGTACTGAGCACTGTGCCGTTCCAGTCTGTAAAGGTTACTGTGTATTCATTTACGGTTTCTGTATAAAGAGCATTAACAGTTGTGTTCTTTGTGACATTTGTAAAGTCTGTATCCCAACCGCTGAAAGTATAGGTGAACTGTGCTGTTGCAGGTCTTGTGGGGTCTGCAGGTGCTATAGCATCTGTGCCCTCCTCTACCCTCTGGGTGGAGATTACTGTGCCATCATAATCACAGAACTCAACAGTAAACATAACAACTTCATCAATTTCTGCAAGCTTCTCTACCACAAGCTTCATTGTGGAGAGATTCAGAGTAAATCTGTATGTGCCGCCTGTAGCAACAAGAGTACACTTGGTGCTGACGGAGCTCTTCATTGTCCAGCCGCCTGAGCCTGTGTTATCGTTGATTGTACCTGAATTTCCGTACCAGACATCCTTGCTGTGGATCTTGAATGTATAGGTACCGGCATCGAGTTTGAGGTTGGTGTAAACCACGTTTTCCTCGTCGGCAGCAGCCATAACATTTGCATCGGTCCAATCGTTGAATGTACCCTTGAGGAAGGTAACGTTGCTCTTGTAAAGTGCTGTTACTGTAATGTCACCTGTGATTTTTGAGAAATCCTTATCCCAACCCGAGAAGGTGTAGTTTTCTCTCTCGGGCTCTACCGGAGGAATGTTTGCAGCAGAGCCGTATTCCACCTGTGTGGTATAAAGGAGAGTTCCGTCCCAATCTAAGAATGTGACTGTGTATTTATTTACTGTTTTTGAGTATGTAGCTGTGATGGTTGTAGCTTTTGTGATGTTTTTATAGCTCTTGTCCCAGCCTGAGAATGTGTAGGTATATTGCGCATCTGCAGGTCTTGTGGGGTCTGCGGGAGCTGTAGCATTCTGCCCTCTTTCAACCTCCTGAACAGAGATCTCGGTTCCGTCATAATCACAGAACACAACAGAATATTTCACCACTCCGTCAATGTCTGCAATCTTCTCTACAACCAGTTTCATTGTAGAGGGATTCAAAGTGAATCTGTATGTACCACCTGTTGCTTTAAGAGTGCAGTTGTCGCTTACAGAGCTCTTCATTGTCCAGCCTTCGGAACTGGTAGCATCGGTAATTGTACCCGAATTACTGAACCAGGAATCCACAAGCTTGTGGTCGATTTTGAAGGTGTATGTGCCTGCATCGAGCACCATATCCGCTGAAACTGTGTTTGCTTTTTGGTCAAAGTTCAGGGGTGTATCATCAGTCCAGTCGTTGAATGTACCTTTAAGGTAGATATCCGATTCTCTGCTTGTGGTTTTTTCGTGGAGAATCACAAGCTTACCTGTGGTGATGTTGAATGTAAAGGTGTATTTTCCGCCTGTAGCCTTGAGAGTACAGTTGTCATCATTGGCAGCTTTCATTGTCCAGCCACCCTCTCCTGTTGTGTCGGAGATTGTGCTTGAATTGCCGTACCAGATTCCGTTTGCAGAAACCTTGAAGGTGTATGTACCTGCATCAAGGTACATCTCTGTGGAAGCTGTGTTTGCAGAAGATGCCATCAATTTATTGGCGTTTGTGCTCCAGTCATTAAAGGAACCAACAACAGCAAAATCTGTTATATTGCCCTTTGAGAATGCACCATAATTATCCTGATTATAAACAACCGCAATGCCTGTATCGCCGATGTCACCCTTGATGTATCCGCCGGATACTGTAAAGGTGTTGCCTGTGATTGCATCCTTGTATGTACCCGATGCCATCTTGTGAACGGGAGCGCTCATATCGTCGTAGTATGTACCGCCTGTGTTGACGATGATCATACCTGAGTCTCCACGCTCAATACAAGCCAGATTATAGTATGAAGAAAGGTACTCGGATCTGCCGATAAATGCGTTATTGAAGCGGTTTACAGCCTTAACCTCGGGGTATGTCCAGGAGGTCTGGTCTGCATCACCCATCATGGTTGTGTCCATATTCTTGGGACGTGCAAGGTACAGAGCGCAAACCTCTGACTTTGCGCCAATCATAGCCCAGGTTTTGTTGATATTATTTTCGCTTACAAAGTTTGTGCCGTTGTCCTTGTGGTTATCGTGGGACTCTGTCCACTGCACAGCCTTGTTCTTGGCGGCACCGTTGCTGATGCTGCCTGAAGCTGCATTGGAAGCATTACCATTGCAGACACCGTTTCTGATTTTATCGGAAGAACCGGGGTCAGAAACGCTCATATACTGTGTGTATGCCTCAATAGAAAGACTGCCACCGGGAGAACCCAGAAGCTCGCCATAGTAATAGGGTGTAAAACCTCTTGTTTCCTGGGCATACTCTGTAGCTGCATTCAGCACATTAGGCCAGAAATCACTGCGGAAACTTGAGTCGTCCCAGGGTGTTTCAATGTGCTTTACAGCATCAAAACGGAAGCCGTCAGCACCTGCAGCAATAGCCTCTTTCATAAAGTTTTTGCAGTGCTTCTGAACAATAGAGTTGGATGTATTAAGGTCAGGCAGACCTGTAAGACAATACTGGGTTACCTCGTATCTATCGCTGAAGTTATATGTATTCTTGGAAATATCGTGCCAACAGCTGGAGTTTGTTCTGATTTCAGAAGGAATCCAGGGATGGATAGTGTTGCCGGACATATCGTTTGCCATATGGTTGAAAACCGTGTCAACAATAACCTTGATGCCAAACTTGTGGGCTTTTTCGCACATAGATTTGAACTCTGTCTTTGTGCCCTGAACATTTCTGTAGTTATCTTCAATATTAAAAGCAACGGGCTGATAAATTACCCAGGAAGAGTTCATAATTGTGTTCCAGTATTCTCCTGTAGATTCCTTGATTGGCTGAATAGGAGAAGTCTGGATTGCAGAGAAGCCCTGCTCTGCAATTTTCTGCAGATTAGCCTCAATGTTCTTATAAGACCAGGTCCAGCACTGAAGAATCTGGCCCTGCTGAATGTTGTCTGCAAGTCCGTAGAGATTAGCACTTGTCTGTGCAGTTTCAACCTCTGCCGAAACCTCCTGCGTCTCAATCTCTGCCGCACCGACAACAAAGCCTGTTGATAAAACAGACAGAATCATCGATAGAACCAGCAGCAGACTTAAAAATCTGAATTTTTTCATTATAGCAACTCCTTTGCTTTTATGAATATATACATATATTTTACCACAGAGAAGCAGCAAAATCTATGAATGTAATACACGAAAAGCCACATTGCAATTTATGCAAAACACTCATAAAGAAATCCCCCGATATCTGAATATCGGGGGATTTTTGTTAAGTTTCAGTTATGCATTTGCGGCATAAATCATCATTTTCGGATTACTCCTTGGTAGCTTCCATTTCCTCGGAATATACTGTGTGGAGCACGCCGTCTGCATCGTAGTACATTACGTATGCTTTTGCAATCCAGGTCTGGCCAACTGTTACGCTGCCCTTACCCCAGGATGCTGTACCGCTGTTG
>CALEIO010000254.1 GCA_937875885.1 uncultured Clostridia bacterium
TCAACAAGCTGCCCGACGGCAAGACCCAGGTTCAGGTTGTTTCCTGGTACGACAATGAGAACTCTTACACATCTCAGATGGTAAGAACAATCAAGTACTTCGCAGAGCTTTAATTCTCGAAATTACTAAAAACATTCAGGGCGGTTCATACGAACCGCCCTTTTGTTATGTCATTATTTGTTTATAAACAGAATGCTTTAGTTTCAATAACGCATTTTATTTCTTTTGAGTAACAATACTGCTATGTGTCCAGTCAACTGCTATATAATATATGAACAAAGCAATTGTGCTGAGTGTCCAGGTTAAGGGATAAACCCAGTTAACCACATCTATAACGCCGGTAAGAGGAACTGTTATCATAAGGAATCCAACTCTGACTACACACCAGAAAGCAAACATTGTAAGCATAGGCACCATACTCCTGCCTGCTCCTCGCAACACAGCTGCAAAACTGTGAGTTGCCGCAAGAAGACAATAGAACATTGCACAGGTATGTGCTTTCTGCACACCAAAGGCTATTGCATCAGGTTCTCTTGTAAAAGCAGAAATGAGCAAAGGTGCAAATATATAGAACAGTACACCGATAAATTCGGCAATCAGCATTGCACTGAAAACTCCGAATCGGGCACCTTTGCGCACCCTATCTCTTTGCCCTGCACCCAGATTCTGACCAATAAAGGTAGTGATTGCTGCAGTAAAACTTGTTATTGGCAGAAATGCAAAACCCTCGATTTTGGAATAAGCTCCGCAACCTGCCATTGCCATTTTTCCGAAATAATTTATATTGGATTGAACAACAACATTTGCAAAAGCAATGATTGAATTCTGCACACCTGTAGGCAAACCTATGCGCAGAATCATACCTACCATCCGCTTATCAAAGCCAAATTCTCTGAATTTTACCCCATAATCTTCTTTGCTTCTCATAAGCTTGTTCATACACAGAACAACACTTATAAACTGAGAAAGGATTGTTGCAAAAGCCGCTGCCCATACACCCTGATTGAACCCTACTATAAGGATTAAATCCAGAGCTACATTTATTACCGACGACACAATCAGATAATACAAGGGATGTTTGCTGTCGCCCACCGCCTGCATAACACCCATACAGGCATTATACATAACAAGACCTAAACTTCCCAGAAAATACACACGGATATACTCAACCGCATCGGGCATAACTTCAGGTGGTGTACCCATCCAGATGAGAATCTGCGGAGCAAACAAGGTTGCCGCAACCGTCAGAAACAGGCCAATAACAACAGACAGAGAAAGATATGTATGAATTGAAAGTCTCAGATTCTTTTTATCTTTTGCTCCGAAAAACTGGGAAACAACTACGCCTGCACCCATACCGATGCCCTGAAAGAATCCAACCAGAAGAAAAATAAGTGTACCGGTTGAGCTTACCGCTGCCAGAGCTGCATCTCCCAGTTTGTTGCCAACTATCAGAGAGTCTGCTGTGTTATACAACTGCTGAAAAAGGTTGCCAAAAAACAGTGGGATTGCAAACTTTACAATTGATTTACTGATTGACCCTTTGAGCATATATTCATTTGTAGTCTGCAATTCCTCACCTCCTGATTCAAACAAAATTTACAGCTAAACAAATTATATACCTATGGCAGACTTTGTCAACAAGCAAACGATAGCACTAACAACAAAAACTGCACTGTTTTTACGTAATTTTTCGTTATTTTGCACAAATACAAAGAATAAAGTTTGTACACCATTATTCACAAATTTATTGCATTAATCTTATGTATTTGTTATAATGTAGTAGTACAGATAGGTGTACATATAAGTATATTATTTCCATAGTAGGAGGAATTTACATGAATTATTCTTTTAACGACGAAAGAACACACATTCAGAAGTTCTACGACGGTGATGCAGTTCGTGCCTACGAGTACTTTGGCTCTCACATTGAGAACTGGGACGGCAGACAGGGTTGCGTTTTCAGAGTTTGGGCTCCCAATGCTCAGTCTGTTTCCGTTGTAGGTGATTTCAACGGTTGGGATCAGGATGCTAACCTTATGACAAAAATTGCAGAGGGCGGCATCTGGGAAGTTTTCATTGAGGGCGTTGGAGAATACGCTATCTACAAATACTGCGTAGAGACTCCCTGGGGTGAAAAGCTCCTCAAAACAGACCCCTATGCTTTCCATTGCCAGACAAGACCTGACAATGCTTCCAGAGTTTTCTCACTGGGTAACCACCAGTGGCAGGACGAAAAGTGGTTCGAGTACAAAAACAGCATCAATCACTTTGAGCAGCCCCTGAACATCTACGAGATGCATGCAGGCTCCTGGCGTAAATACTCTGATGGTAACACATTCTCTTACGATAAGCTTGCAGACGAGCTCATCCCCTACATCAAGGAAATGGGTTATACTCACCTTGAGTTTATGCCTATCACAGAATATCCCTTCGACGGCAGCTGGGGCTATCAGGTAACAGGTTACTTCGCTCCCACATCCCGTTACGGTAATCCCGACCAGCTGATGGCATTCATTGATCGTTGCCACCAGGAAGGCATCGGCGTAATCATTGACTGGGTTCCCGCTCACTTCCCCAAAGATGCTCACGGCTTAGGTCGTTTTGACGGCATTCATTGCTACGAGGATGAAGACAGCCGCAAAGGTGAGCACAAAGAGTGGGGTACATATGTATTCGACTACGCTCGTAATGAGGTTATCAGCTTCCTGATTTCTTCCGCTATGTTCTGGATTGACAAATATCACATCGACGGTATCCGTGTAGACGCTGTTGCTTCTATGCTTTACCTCGACTACAACCGTAAGGACGGCGAGTGGGTTGCAAACTGCTTCGGCGGCAGAGAGCACCTTGAGGCTGTTGAGTTCCTCAAGAGACTGAACACAGCTGTTCATCTCTATCATCCCTCTGTAATGATGATTGCTGAGGAAAGCACATCCTGGCCTATGGTTACACGTCCTGTTTACGACGGCGGCCTTGGCTTCGACTACAAGTGGAATATGGGTTGGATGAACGATATGCTTCACTATATGTCCATCGATCCCCTCTGGAGACCCTTCAACCACGACAACCTTACATTCTCATTCCTTTATGCATTCTCCGAGAAATTCCTGCTTCCCATCTCTCACGATGAGGTTGTTTACGGCAAGGGTTCTCTCATCAATAAGATGCCCGGCGACTACGACACCAAGTTCGCAGGTGTTCGTGCATTCTACTCCTATATGATGGCTCACCCCGGCAAAAAGCTCACATTTATGGGCACAGAGCTGGGTCAGTTCGACGAGTGGAACTGCAACGAAGAGCTTCAGTGGGGTCTGCTCCAGTATGAAAAACACCAGAAGCTTAACCACTTCTTTGCTGACCTTAACAAGTTCTACAGAGATACACCTTGCATGCATCAGGTAGACTTCAACTGGGAAGGCTTCAACTGGATTCACCACGATGACTACACACAGAGCATCATCGCATTCCGCAGAATCGACAAAGACGGCAACGATGTTGTGGTAGTATGTAACTTCCAGCCTATGTTCAGACACGACTATCGCATCGGTGTTCCCCAGTACGGTATCTACAACACAGTGTTCAACACTGACGATGACCAGTACGGCGGCTACCACTGTGCTAACAACCCTGCTGACATTATGACAGACACAGAGGGTTGCCACGGTCTTGAGCAGTCTATCGTTATTAACATTCCTCCCATGAGCGCAATGTTCTTCAAGTGCACAAAGCCTATGGAGAAACCCGTTCCCGTGGAAGAGAAGCCCAAGAAGGCTCCTGCTAAGAAGGCTGCAGCAAAGAAGACTACAACTAAGAAGACCACAACTAAAAAAGCTACTGCTGAAGAAAAGCCCGCAACAAAGAAAGCTCCTGCAAAAAAAGCAGCAACAGAGGAAAAGCCTGCAGAAAAGAAAACTGCAACAAAAAAGGCTCCCGCTAAAAAGGCAGAAACAGCAGAAGTAAAGCCCGCAGAGAAGAAGACAACAACAAAGAAAGCCCCTGCAAAGAAGGCTGAAACAGCTGCAAAGGAAACAGCAGAGAAAAAACCTGCAACAAAAAAGACAACAGCTAAAAAGACAACTTCTTCCGACAAAAAATAATTTAAATTAATTGTACAATACGGGCGAAGTATCAATACATACTTCGCCCTGTATTGATTATCTGACAAAAGCTTTCATTCACTTATCCCATTTAACTTTTCTAAACTTGAAAACCCTACAAGGTGACGCCTTGTATTAACATAATAAATAAAACGGAGGTATTGCTATGTATCCTAAAAAGGAAGTCGTAGCCATGCTGCTTGCAGGAGGTCAGGGTTCCAGACTTGGTGTTCTGACAAAGAAACTGGCCAAGCCTGCTGTTCCTTTCGGCGGCAAATACAGAATCATTGACTTTCCCCTTTCCAACTGTATCAACTCAGGCATTGAGGCTGTGGGTGTACTCACACAGTATCAGCCCCTGGAGCTCAACGACTACATCGGCAACGGCGGTCCCTGGGACCTTGACCGTTCCTACGGCGGTGTGCACATTCTTTCACCCTATCAGCAGATCAAGGGTACAGAATGGTACAAGGGCACAGCTAA
>CALEIO010000255.1 GCA_937875885.1 uncultured Clostridia bacterium
GCGAATGCGGTGAGATCCTCGTTCCTCAGAAAGAGCTGAAAAAACTTCCCGTTATTCATGTACCGATCGTAAATGATGTAAGACCCGACGGCGTGATTCGCGGTGCCAAGGTAGATGCAGCTGAAAAGCTGATCTATCTGGATGCCGGAACCAAGGGCCTGAAGGCAACAGAATTTGAAAAAGTATTCTTCAAGATTGACAATGCAAGCGTTACCAAGGTAACCTTAGCAGGTATGAACGGAACCGCAGTACGCACCGGAGACGATCTTGTGTGCAACGGCGATACCGTAACTGTTTGGGCACAAAACGAAGACGGCGTAGAGGTATTTGTAACCTATACCGTGATCGTAATGGGTGATGCAAACTGCGACGGAAAGATTAACGTAAAGGATGCAACCCATATTCAGAAAGCGGTTGCAGGACTTGCAGAACTTACAGGTGAGGGTGCACTCAGCGCAGATGCCGACGTAAACGGTAACATCAACGTAAAGGATGCAACAGCTGTACAGAAGTTTGTTGCAGGAATTGAAACAGGATTACCTGTGGGCAAAGAAGAGACCGTGAAAAAATAAAGCAGAAAGCCTGACGTTTTAGTCAGGCTTTTTATGTTTTTGCAAGGATTCACAGCGGTTTTATGGCGCAACTAAAATTAACATTCTTGTATGCTATGGTTTGTTGAATAAAGAAATATTCAGTGATATAATGGATTTCGAAAGGAATGAAAAATATGATTGGTGCAAATATTAAATTCCTCAGAAACAGGCAGGGACTTTCCCAGGAGCAACTTGCAGAGAAGCTTGGCGTTACCCGCCAGACTGTTGCAAAGTGGGAGTGTGGCGAGTCTGTGCCCGATGCTCTCAAGTGTGCGGATATGTCGGTTTTCTTCAATGTTTCTTTGGATGTGCTGGTGTTTTTTGACCTGAGCAACGAGGAAGCGGAGCAGAATCAGGCAGACGGAAAGTTTATTTTCGGTATCGTTAAAGTGGGCGAGAGAGGTCAGATTGTCATCCCTAAATGTGCACGTGAAAAATACAACATTAAACAGGGAGACAAACTACTGGCTGTGGGCGATTCAAGGGGTATGGCTTTTGCAAAAATCCGAGGGTTGTCCGACATTAATTTATAAACAGAGTGATTGAAATGATTGCTGTAAAAACAGAAAAACTTACAAAAAAATACAAAGATAAAACTGTGGTTTCGGAGCTTGACCTTTCTGTGGAGAAAGGAGAAATCTATGCGCTTCTGGGTGTAAACGGAGCAGGAAAATCTACTACCGTTAAAATGCTTTCCTGCCTGATTTCTCCTACATCGGGCGATGCTTTTATCCTTGGTAACAGCATTATAGAAGATAGCGTCAGAGTTAAAGAAAAAATAAGTGTTTCTCCCCAGGAAACCTCTGTGGCGCCCAACCTTACCGTAAGAGAAAACCTGGAATTTATGGCAGGTGTGTTTGGGTTTGATAAGCTTGAGATAAAAGAAAGAACAGACCGTATTATTGACGAATTCAATATGCAGGAGATAGAGAATACAAGGGCGAAAAAGCTTTCAGGCGGATGGCAGAGAAGATTGAGCATTGCTATGGCGCTCATAACAGAGCCCGAGGTATTGTTTCTTGATGAGCCTACTCTGGGGCTGGATGTGTTTGCTCGCAGAGAGCTGTGGAAACAGATAAAAATGCTTAAAAATCAGGTTACAATAATCCTTACAACTCATTATATGGAAGAAGCAGAAGCTCTTGCAGACAGAATCGGAATTATGTATCGTGGTGTGCTCAGAGCCCAGGGGACAGCGGAAGAGCTTAAAGCTCTGGCAGGGGCAGATACTTTTGAGGATGCTTTTGTAAAGCTTGCAGCAAATGAGGTGAGCTTATGAGAAAAACATTGGTTTTTGCATCCCGAAACACTAAAGAGATACTCCGTGATGCGGGTACTTTTTTGTTTGGAATACTCTTCCCTTTGGTGCTTATGGTGCTGCTTTCTGCAATAAATAATGCTGTTCCGGCCCAGGCAGAACTGACGCTTTTTGAGATAGAAAACCTGGCACCGGGAATTGTTCAGTTTGGCTTGAGTTTTATAGCGCTTTTTACTGCAACATTGGTGTCAAAAGACAGAACAACAAGTTTTATTTTAAGGCTTTTTACCTCACCACTCAGACCCTACCAGTATATATTGGGGTACACCTTGCCCCTGTTGCCTATGGCGGTGGTGCAGATGCTTGTTTGCTACGTGGGTGCTTTGTGTTTCGGACTTGCGATTTCAGCAGATATTTTGCTCTCTGTAGCGGTGAGCATTCCCTCGGCGGTTATGTTTATCGGAATCGGACTTTTGTGTGGCACATGGCTTAACGAAAAGGCTGTTGGCGGTGTGTGCGGAGCAATGCTTACAAATCTTTCTGCTTGGCTTTCGGGTACTTGGTTTGATTTGTCGCTGGTGGGAGGAGCCTTTGAGAAAACAGCAGGATTTCTTCCTTTTGTTCACGGAGTTAATGCAGGCAGATATGCACTTTCGGGTGACTATGCACAGATTCCCGCAGAGCTTCTGTGGGTGACGGGATACGCTGTAGTAATCTGTATCTGTGCGGTGGTTTTGTTCAGATTCAGAATGAAACAGGACAAGTGAATGTACTGAGCTAAAATTTCGGGCGCTCCGACTTTTCGGTCGGAGCGTTTTTGTGTTGTAAAGGCAGAGCTTTTACGCGGAAATTTGAGTGAAAAACAGCAGATTTTCTGCAAAATAAAGATAAAAATCGGCAAATAGGATGAAATAGGAAAAACTTTGTGAAATATTAAACATACTTTGTTCAGAATGGTTGCTTATTCAGGCAATATATGTTATAATATTAACAACTATATGTTAAAGAGATTGACCCCGCGTTTTTGTGTGGGTATAACTCATAAAATTAAGGAGATTGGCTTATGAAAGTAACAGTATGTATTGGTAGCTCATGCCATATTAAAGGCTCTCGTCAGATCGTTGAGCAGCTTCAGACTCTGATTGCACAGAACAACCTGGATGAAAATGTTGAGCTTGCAGGAACTTTCTGTATGGGAAAGTGTCAGCAGGGCGTATGTGTTATGGTTGATGAGGAGTTCTTCTCTGTAACACCCGAAACTGCAACCGAGTTCTTTGAGAAAAACATACTCGAGAAGGTATAAAATGGTAATTGTACAGATTTGTGTTGGTTCTTCCTGTCATCTTAAGGGTTCTGCAAAGATAGTTGAGCTTCTGCAGAAAGCTGTGGAGGAGAATAACCTGGATTCTGAAGTGACTCTTTCCGGAAATTTCTGCATCGGCAAATGCAACCGTGAGGGCGTTACACTTCAGGTGGATGATGATGTCTTCACAGGAATCACCGTGGAGAACTTTAGAGAGTTTTTTAACGATAACATATTAAGCAGAGTTAAAGAGTAAGTGGTGTAAGTATGAATTGTTTAACACTCAAAAAATCAAACTGCAAGAATTGCTACAAATGTATCCGCCATTGTCCTGTTAAGGCAATCCGTTTTTCGGGCAATCAGGCTCACATTATCGGCAACGAATGTATTCTTTGCGGTCAGTGCTTTGTAGTGTGCCCCCAGAACGCTAAAGAGATTGTAAACGAAACAGAGAAGGTAAAGGTTTTCCTTCAGGGCAGCGACCCCGTAATTGTTAGCCTTGCACCTTCCTTTGTGGCAAACTATGAGGGTGTGGGCATTAATGCTATGAGAGCTGCCCTCAAGAAGCTGGGCTTCGCCGATGTGGAAGAAACCGCTATCGGTGCCACAATGGTAAAGAACGAATATGAGAGAATGATTAAGGAAGAAGAAAGAGATATCGTTATCTCCTCCTGCTGTCATTCAATTAATCTTTTGATACAGAAGTATTTCCCCTCATCACTTAAGTATCTGGCAGAGGTTATGTCTCCCATGCAGGCCCATTGTCAGGATATCAAGAATCGATTCCCCGGAGCAAAGACCGTTTTCATCGGTCCCTGTGTGGCTAAAAAGGACGAGGCGGAATATTACGAAAACATTGTTGATGCGGTGCTCACCTTTGAAGAGCTCACAAGCTGGCTTGAAGAGGAGAAGATTGAGCTGGACAGAGATATGGACAGCGACCCTTGCAGCAGAGCAAGATTTTTTCCCACTACAGGCGGTGTGCTCAAGACAATGGCAACAGAGAACACAGGTTTTTCTTATGTTGCTGTTGATGGTGTTGACAACTGTATTGCCGCACTCAAGGATATTGAAAACGGCAAAATCAACAAGTGCTTTATAGAAATGTCTGCTTGCTACGGAAGTTGCATCGGAGGTCCCGTTATGGAGAAAAACCACCGTGCTCCCATCAGGGATTATGTAGCTATTGCTTCCTTTGCAGGTGAAAAGGACTTTGATGTTGAGCAGCCTGCTTCTGCAGAGCTCAGAAAGAATTTTGCTTTCATCGAGCACAAGCTGCCCATGCCCTCTGAAATTGAGATTTCTTCTGTTTTACGTCAGATGGGCAAGTTCAAGCCTTCTCAGGAGCTCAACTGCGGCTCCTGCGGATACAACACCTGTCGCGAAAAGGCAATTGCTATTTTCCAGGGCAAGGCAGAGTCTTCCATGTGTCTGCCTTATCTTAAGGACAAGGCAGAGAGCTTCTCTGACACAATGGTAAGAAATACTCCCAACGGACTTATTGTTCTTAACGAACAGCTTGAGGTTCAGCAGATAAACAACGCTGCAAGAAATATGATGAATATCCGCAGCGCAAGCGATGTGCTGGGCGAATCCGTTGTAAGAATCCTTGACCCTGCAATATTTATGGATGTGCTTAAGAGCGGACGTGATGTTCACGGACAGAGAGTGTACCTTGCAGAGTACAAGAAATATATTGAGCAGACAGTTGTTCACGACAGAGAATCCCATCTGCTCATCGGTATTATGAGAGATATTACCGAGGAAGAAACTCAGAGAGAGCGCAGAGAGCGCATTGGACGCAATACCATCGAGGTTGCCGACAGAGTTGTAGACAAGCAGATGAGAATTGTTCAGGAGATTGCCTCCTTGCTTGGTGAGACTGCGGCAGAAACCAAGATTGCTCTTACAAAGCTAAAGGAGTCCATTTCTGATGAATGATTTATGTGCAGATATCGGATATAAAAGTATAAATCATTACGGTGAACAGCTTTGCGGCGACCACGTAGATGTGGTAGAGCAGAACGAAAACTCCACAGTTATAGTATTGGCAGACGGACTTGGAAGCGGTGTAAAGGCAAGTATCCTTTCCACTCTTACCTCCAAGATTATCTCCACAATGATGGCAGCAGGACTTGCGTTGGAAGAATGTGTAGCAACCATTGCGGCAACACTTCCTGTTTGTTCTGTCAGGGGTGTGGCTTACTCCACATTCACAATCATTCATCTGCGAGATAACGAGATAGCAGAGATTATCCAGTACGATAACCCTCACGTGGTGCTTATCCGTGATGATAAAAACTATGACTATCCCACAACAGAAATTAATATTGGCGGCAAGAAGATATACAAGGCAGTAATCACTCTGCAGGAGAATGATATCTTCACAGCTATGAGCGACGGTTGTCCCCATGCAGGTATCGGAATCGGCTACAACTTCGGTTGGAAGAGAGAGGATATCATCAGCTTCCTGGAGACCCTGGCTCCTGTAGGCTATACCGCTAAAACACTCTCCACTATGCTTGTGGATGAGTGCAATAAACTTTACGGAAACAAACCCGGCGATGACGCT
>CALEIO010000256.1 GCA_937875885.1 uncultured Clostridia bacterium
GGGATAGAGATGGCGGAAGGTGTCCGTGAAGCCCTTGCTCAGCGTTTCGGTGAAGCTGCCCCGCTCTTCGTCGGAGAAGCCGGCATTGCCCCGGTTGGATTTGGGATTCTTCAGATCGATTTCCTTATGGGCAACGTTCAGATCACCGCAGTAAATTACAGGCTTTTTCTCCTGCAAGCGGTTTATATACGCAAGGAAGTCTGCCTCCCACTGTGTTCTGTACTCAAGTCTTTTGAGTCCGTCCTGTGAATTGGGAACATAAACTGTGATAAAGTAAAAATCCTCAAACTCCAGGGTTATGAGTCTGCCCTCTTTGTCGTGCTCTTCAATGCCCATTCCATAAGTAACGGACACAGGCTTTTCTTTAGAGAAAATTGCTGTACCTGAATAACCTTTCTTTTCGGCATAATTCCAGAAGCAATTATAGCCCTCGGGAGCAAAGTCAATCTGCCCCTCCTGAAGCTTTGTCTCCTGCAGACAGAAGATATCTGCATCGAAATTTCTGAATATTTCTTCAAAACCTTTTGTCATAACGGCACGGAGTCCGTTTACATTCCAGGATATAAATTTCATATTCTTCTCCTTAAACTCTCTTTACTGGGCATAAGCCTTGTAAAGACTGCTGTAAATTCCGTTTTGATTCATAAGCTGCTCATGAGTGCCCTCTTCAGCAATACCGTTCTTTGTGATGACAAAGATGCGGTCTGCACCCTTAATGGTAGTAAGTCTGTGAGCAACCGTAATAGTTGTTCTGCCTTTAGAAAGCTCCTGCAAGGATTTCTGCACAAGAAACTCGCTTTCGTTATCAAGAGCAGATGTTGCTTCATCCAGAAGCAGAATGGGAGGATTCTTGAGGAAAACTCTTGCAATAGAGATTCTCTGCTTTTGTCCGCCTGAAAGCTTTACTCCTCTTTCACCCACATAGGTGTTGTATCCCTCGGGAAGCTCTGCAATAAACTCGTGAGCACCTGCAAGCTTTGCGGCCTTTTCTATCTCTTCTTTTGTTGCACCTGGACATCCGTATTCTATATTCTCGTAAACGCTGCCGGAGAAAAGATACACGTCCTGCTGCACAACTCCGATGCTCTTTCGCAGAGAGCTGAGAGTTGCTTTTCTGATATCTGTGCCGTCAACGAGAATTGTACCGGAGTCGGCCTCGTAAAATCTTGGGATAAGGGAACAAATGGTAGTTTTACCGCCACCTGAAGGGCCTACCAAAGCAATATTCTCCCCCGGTTTCACCTTAAAGCTTACGTTTGTAAGCACTTCTTCATTCTCTGCAGAGTATCTGAAAGTTACGTCGCAGAATTCAATCTCACCCTTTACATTCTCAATGGGTTTTGCATCCTGTGCATCAACAATATCGGGGTCTGTATCCATAATCTCAAAGAATCTTTCGATACCTGTCATACCACGCTGAAACTGCTCTGCAAACTCTACAATTTTTCTGATTGTAGCAAACAAGGTGGTAACATAAAGAATGTACGCAATATATTCGGGAGCGGTGATTACCTTGTTAATCATAAACAAAGCACCAACAACTACCACTATAATATACATAAAGCCTTCAAAGAATCTTGTGGAAGACTGAAACCCTCCCATATATTTGTAATTCTTTGCTTTTATTTTCAGAAAACGCTGGTTGCCTTCGTTGAACTTTTTCTGCTCTATATCTTCACCTGCATAGGAACGTACAACTCTTACTCCAAGCAGACTGTCTTCTACTGCAGCATTCAACTCGCCAACCTCTTTGCGCTGATCACGGAAGCCTTTGTGCATACGTTTATTGAAATAGTAAAGCACAAAGAACATAGGAGGAATAACCGCAAACACAATAAGTGTAAGGGGTACACTCATGGTACAGAGTATGATAAAGGAAACCAGTATCTTGATACCCGCAATGAAGAATTCCTCGGGGCAATGATGGGCAAATTCCGTTACATCAAACAGGTCACTTGTAATACGTGACATCAAGGTACCCACCTTGGTATTGTCATAATACTTAAAGGGCAGAAGCTGCAGGTGAGAGAACAAATCTCTGCGCATATCGGTTTCAATCCTTGCGCCCATAACGTGTCCTACACTTGCCATATAATAATATGCCGCCGCGTCGATAATTCTCATCACAAGGTAAACTGCACCCAATGTAAGTACAAAATTAACAGTCAGCTCCTGCTGACTTCCTCCTGCACGGGTAGTAACCTCTCTTACAAGGAGAGGAAGCAAAAGCTCACATATAGTTGTAAGTGCCGCACAAAGCAGGTCTTTTGTCATTATACCCTTATACTTTCCGTAGTAGGGCATAAAACGTCTGAGCTTTGAGGGCTTTTTATCTTTCTTCTTCATAAAAAACCTCTTAATCCTTACTTTTTCTTGTTTTTGTCGTCTTTCTTATTTTCTTTTTCAGAGAGATACACCATAAGTATCAGAAGACCTCCGATACCTAAAAAACCAAGACCCAGCCACAGCTCTCTACAGAAAAAGAAAACCACTGCAACCAAAGCACATACCACCGCAAGAAAAACAGAATAAGCATTTACCCTTTGCTCGGAATTTTCTCTTTTTTTCTTGTAGTTACGCATAAGTCTTTCTTCGTAAGAACGGTCATTCATTTTTTCTTTGAATTTATCTTTCATAATCTAACCTTCCGTCAAAACCTGTGTTTATTCCTGGGGTTCGCCCTTGTCAGCGTTTCGTGCGGCAAGGCGCAGAAAAACCTTGCCCTGCTCCAGATAAACCTCCTGCTGCATAGGGGTAAGTGCTCTGAAAACTCTCAGCAAATCGTCTTCGCTGTGTGACTGTGCCTTACCTGTTCTGAAATCCAGCAGATAGTCTGCAGAAACCTCAAAATACTCTGCAATTCTTCTGAAGGTGTCAAAGTCGGGCTCGCTGGTGCCCTGCACGTAACCACCCAATGTGGAAACAGCAATATGCAAATCCTTGGCAAGCTGTTTCTGTGTGAGTCCTCGCTCTTCAATGAGAAGCCTGAGTATATATGAAAATGTCACTGTATATCACTCCGTAACTTTAATTCGGTTTATTCTTCGCAAAAAGCTTTCCACATCTCTTTGCAGGAACGGGACATCTCTATGCTGAATTCGCCGTTATGCTTTCTGTTGCAGAATTTCTGCACCCACTGATGCATACTTTCCTCGTCAGCAATCTCGTTTCTCTCCATCAGCATACGTTCCATATCCATTGCCTTTGAGTTGTCGTAGTTGTTCTCAAAAACAATGTCTTCCACCTTGAATCTGGGTGGCTTTTCTCTTTCTGTCTGCTGTTTTGTGGGGTATCCGAAAACTATCATACAAACAGGCACCACCTGAGAAGGCAGATTAAAAAGCTCTCTGTGACGTTCAAAATTCTCTGCAATATCTCCGATGTAGCAGGAGCCTATACCCATACTTTCTGCCGCAACAACACAGTTGTGCGCCGCAATCACCGCATCAACAGATGCAAGCTGCAGATCTCCGTAGGAAGGTTTGCGGACCTCGTCGGAATGTCTTCTGAAAAGCTGATACCATCTGTTATAATCTGCACAGAACACCAGCACAAGGGACGCTTTGGCAATAAACGGTTGATTATCGCAAGTAACAGACAGAGTTTCTTTAAGAGTCCGGTCTGTAATATCAAGCACAGAATAAAGAGTCATATTTCCCGCCGAGGGAGCCTGGAGCGCCGCGGTAAGTATTAATTCTTTCTCCTCGGGTGTAATCTCTCTGTCCTCAAAAGCTCGGACAGATTTTCTGTCAAACAAAGATTTAATTATCTCATTCATCATAGTATCCCCTGTTCTGTGTTGCATAGATTGGTATATAATATTTTATTATATCACACAAAACTTCGGACTTCCACTATATTCTGAAAAAAGCATTGCAAGGAGTAGCCCTTTGCAATGCTTCTTTGTTTCAGTACAAATTGTGGCAATTATAAACTTCTTTATAAAGTGTGGATTTCATATTCATAAACTCTGATTCTGTAAGCTCTTTTCCTTTGGTCATAATCAGCAAGGGCACAGCCTGCTGACCCTCCGACAAAGGCGGTTGTGTGTAAGGATAATTGTTAAGACAGAATCCGTTACGCTTGTAAAACTCCACTCGTCTGCAGGTGATTTCATCTTCCGGAATTTCCACCTCAAGGCAGATATCGCAACTATACTTGCGGCTTACAAAGGACAACAGCTCCGAGCCTGCACCTTTATTACGGAAATTCTTTTCTACAGCAAGATGCTCAATAAAAACAAGGCTTTCAAGCTCCCATACCGCAACAAAACCTTGCACAAGCCCCTGCACTCTCTGCACATATATTTTGTATTCTGACTTTGCAAGCAACTTCTTCTGCTGCTCAAAAGGTCGGTGCTCATCCTCGGGGAAACTTTCCTCCATAATCTTCCATACCTGCAGAAACTCCCCCTGCTTCATCTCATCTGTACACATACTCTCACCCGCTTTCATTTGCCACTAAATTAATATATCATATCAACTTTCTCTTATCAACATCAAACATTATGTATTTTCTTTTCTTTCATTCGGTGGTACAATGCCTTCATTAAACTAAATTTTGCTATGCGCACACACAGAAATAAGAGCAACGGACTTGTGGAAATCTCCTTTGAAGTACGTAATCAACAAGGTGACATCGTACTCACTGACGTAACCGAAGCTATTGTAAAATACAAAGAACAAAAACTTAAAATAACTCACACATAAGCGTTGCCGACTACATACCATCCGGCAACGCTTTTTCTGTTTTCAGCCTGGTATCCCTGCACCTCACAACATTAACATCTGCCCCTTAAACATATTGAAAACCAACTTCCTATATGCTATACTTGTATTTGTGAAATTATGAGTTATTGGAGGTTTGTGCTATGGAAGACGTTTTATTTGTTGTTCCGGTGTATGAAGCTACCATTTCAAGAGACTGCAATGGTACCATCCTGCTTGCCACAATACTGAAAGAAAAAGGTATGAATGTCGGCATCTACAGATATTACGAAACAAAAGCTACAAATAACTTTTATGAATATGTAGAAGACGCCACAAAAAACATTCTTGCAAGAAATCCCAGAATCGTTTCTTTTTATTGCCGCAGCGACTGTTACCTTGTAAACATCCGCGTAGCAGAAAGAATCAAGGAGCTTCGCCCTGAAATCCATATTGTTTTCGGAGGTCCCCAGGCTGACACCTCTGCTGTTGAAACCATCAAAAAAATCCCCTATGTGGATTACTGCTGTTGCGGAGAGGGAGAAACCACAGTATTCCCCTTGTTCAACGGTCTGATTAATAATCTTGATGTTACCCACATACCCGGACTTACATACAGAAACTCCGAAGGAGTTGTTGTTTCCAATCCTCGCCCTGAAATGATTGAAGACCTGGACACACTTCCTTTTGATGACTATTCTTTCACACCTGAAGAATTCAAAAAGCGTGTAACCGATGAAAATCAGCATTTCCACGTTGACGTCGGCAGAGGTTGCCCCTACAACTGTGCTTACTGCTCTACCAGCATATTCTGGAAAAGACGCTTCAGAATGAAGAGTGCTGACAGAATCTTCAAGGAAATTGTCAAGGCAGAAAAAGAGCTTGGTGTTACCAGCTTTGTTCTTGAGCACGACCTGTTTACCGCAAACAAAAAGAAAGTTTTTGAGTTCTGCAAAATCCTCAAAGATAACGGATTCAATAAAAGTTGGATCTGTTCTTCCAGAGCAGACACCATTGACAGAGAAACTATCGAAGAAATGGCATCTGCAGGATTAGAGCGAATCTATATGGGTATAGAAACAGGTTCCCCCAGAATGCAGAAGCTCACCCACAAGAATCTGAATCTTGACACCACAATAGAAACAATCAAAGCTCTCCACGATAACAACATCCGGGTTACAGCTTCTTTCATTTACGGATTCCCCGAGGAAACAGAAGATGATATCGAGCAGACTCTGCAGTTTGTTTACCGTCTGGTAAAAATGCACGTTAAAAAAATCCAGATGCATCTGTTTACTATGTTCCCCGGAACTGAATACTACAACACTTACAAGGACAGTCTGACTCTGACCAACAACACCACAGATGCTGTAGACACTTTCGGATTAGAAGAAAATCGTGAGTTCATCCAAGAAAACAAAGAGATTTTCCCCTCTTTCTTTGAGTACCGCAGTGAGCTGAGAGATAAGGTGTACGGACTCTCAAACCTTATGATGCTCATATTCGAAATTTACGAAAAGCTCTGCAAATGTGACCCCGAAAGATTCTGCAATATGCGTCTTATTGATCTGTTCTTTGATTTCAAAAAAGCAAACAACATCAGCAGCGAACAGAATCCCGCAACAAGTGTGAGAGAAAACAGACTTCAGTATATCTGCAACTATCTTGCTACCATCTACACATCAGATGAGCTTGATATCCTGGTTGACGGCTTCACATTCTACGCTGACCTGAAACGCATAAACCAATCTGACCTTGCACAGATGGAGGTCAAGTCTTATAACTCTGATGTAAATGCATTTGACAAGGGTGCAAAACTTTCTGAAATCAAGAAAACTCCCGTAATGGTATTCATCAGAAAAACAGGAAACAAAATTTCCTACGTATCAAAACCCACTATGCCTATGTAACATAAGCACATAACAATTATATATCCAAACAAAAAGCGTTGCAGACGACAAAATCATCTGCAACGCTTAATTTTTTGGTTTTGGTGAAAGGCAATTATCAGCCCAGTGCTACCATACTGAAAACAAGTGCGAACAGAGCAACTGTTTCGCAAAGACCAACAACTGTGATGTACTGTGAGAAGCCTTTTCCTGTTTCAGCGAGAGCGTCTGCACCTGCTGCGCCTGCTTTACCCTGGAATACTGCTGAGAAAGCCATTGCAAGAGCTGATGCGATACCGAGACCAATTAAAAATGCAGGGTCTGCATCTGAACCTTTCATCTGCTGCATTAAGAGGAAACCGTAAATTGTCTGTGTAAGAGGAGCACCTGCAAAAACAGTAAGGATAAATGGTGCTGCCTTGTTACTCATATAGCACTTTTTCCAAGCACCAATTGATGCCTGACCTGCTATACCAATACCAATTGCAGAGCCTATAGCTGCAATACCCATTGCTAATGCTGTTCCTAATAAACCTAAATTCATAATGAACACTCCTTTAAAATATTTTAATTTTCTTCATTGAATGGTTTAAATTTATGTCCGCTCCAGGACATATCTAAATGCGACGAAAATTCCAAGGTATTAAGTCTTATACCGTGAACAATAACAGATAAAACGTTCAATATCATATTAAGTCCGTGACCGAATA
>CALEIO010000257.1 GCA_937875885.1 uncultured Clostridia bacterium
AACGTAAGAATCAACGAGTGCAAGCAGATGATTCAGGCACTCCACGATGCAGGCATCGGCGTAATTATGGACGTTGTATATAACCACACATACCACAACAACGCTTCCAACTTCCAGAAGCTTGTTCCCAACTACTACTACAGATTCAATAAAAACGGCAGCTTTGCAGGCGGCACAGGCTGCGGCAACGAGACTGCTTCCGAGCGTGCAATGTTCCGTAACTATATGATTGAATCCGTAATGTACTGGGCTCAGGAGTACCACGTGGACGGCTTCCGCTTTGACCTTATGGGTACTCACGATGTAGAGACAATGAACCTTATCCGCGAGGCTCTGGATACAATCGACACAAGAATGATTATGTACGGCGAGGGCTGGGAGTGTAAAACACTCTTTGACGCCACCACCTGCACAGGTGCAGAGACTCTGGGTGCAGACCAGACAAATGCTGAATTCTTAAGCGACAGAATCGGTATGTTCAACGACGAGGTTCGTGACGGCATCAAGGGCTACGTTTTTGAAGAAACAGCAAAGGGCTTTGTACAGGGCAACACCGACAAATACTCAACTATCTACGACAGCGTACGTGCAAACACCACAGGTGAATACTGCGAGTGGACTGCGGTAGCTCCTTCACAGACAGTTACCTATGCAAGCTGTCACGATAACTACACTCTCTATGACAGACTTGTGGCTTCTGTTTACGGCACAAAGTCAGAGACAAGACAGAGATACTCCGACCTTATTGATATGAACAAGCTCTCTGCAGGTATTGTGATGACCTCACAGGGTATGCCCTTTATACTTGCAGGCGAAGAAATGGCTCGTTCAAAGGACGGCGGGGACAACAGCTACAAGAGCCCCTTGAGCCTTAATGCAATCGACTGGTCACTGCTTACACTTAATGCAGACCTGGTTTCTTACTACAAGGGCCTTATTGATATCCGCAAAGCATTCTCTCCCTTTACAGAGAGCACAAATGCTTATAAGGACAGCTACACATTCTTTGAGGTACCTGAAGAAAAGCTGGTGGAATCCACCACCTCCACAGAGGATGAAATCATCCTTACATCTGACTATGTAGCCTTTACTGTTGACAACAACACAGAGGGCGAGTGGCAGAAACTTGCAGTTGTTTACAATGGCTCTGCACAGACAAAGCAGGTTACAATCGACACAGATGTAACCGAATGGGTTGTACTTGCAGACGAAAGCTATGCAGGTCTTGATGCAGTAAGAACAATCACAGGCAACACATTTGAGGTTGCTCCCTACAGCGTACTCATCCTTGCAGATAAGACAAGCTACGATGCTTGCGGTATTACATCCGATGACGGCAAGGTTATCATCAACCACGTGGACGGAGAAACAGGCGACGTGCTGGGCACAACTGTAGTTACTGGTGCAATCGGCACAGGCTACGATATTAATGTTCAACCTCTTACCCTTATCGACTACGACCACAGAGGTGTTGAAGAGGAGCCCAAGGGTATCTTCACAGAAGAGGACAGAGTTATCAATTCTGTTTACGAGTCATACAAGGCTCCTTCTCTGCTTGAAGCAGACACAGACTCCAACGGCAGAGTTGCCATAGGTGACGTTACAACAATTCAGAAATTTATTGCAGGTCTTGTTCAGTTTGATGAAAACAAGCTTGCTTTTGCAGATATCGATTACAACGGTACTGTTAACGTAAAGGACGCTACAATGCTTCAGAAGCACCTTGCAGGCTTCCAGGTGAGCATCGGTACCCTTGTTACAAACTATTATGAGTTTGACGAAGAAGGCAACAAGGTGGAGCTTGCTCCCTCCACAACCCAGCAGATGAGAGTGGGTCAGGAGTACAAGGCAACAGCCCTCAAGTTTGCACTTCTTGATGTGGATGAGGAGAATTCCTCAGGCAATGCAAGCGGCATTCTGCCCGCAGGCACAACAGTTGTAGATTACTGCTACAAGGTTGCTACCAAGGGCGTTACAGTTTATGCGGCTCACCTTGACCCCGAAGCAACCTGGGCACCCAACCTCTGGGCCTGGAGCGCAGCAGGCAGCATCTATCAGAGCTGGCCCGGTATGGCAATGACCGACAACGGAGACGGCTGGTTTATGACAGAAACCACCCTGCCCAGAAACGATTTCTCTATCATCATCTCCAATGCAGGTAATCCCCAGACATCAGACTATACAGGTCTTTCCGGCGGAGAAATCTGGGTTGTGATTGATGACTACAACATCATCCACGGCGGCAACTTCATTACAGTCTACGACGAAATGCCCGACCTTGAAGCTTTGCGCACAGAGGTTGCAACAACCGAGTCCGCCACCGCAGAGTGATAAAAGGCGACAATACAACAGAAGCTTTATAAAATAGCAAAGCGGTCAGTACCACAAAGGTGCTGACCGCTGTTTTTTGTTTTATGTTTGTTTTTGTTTTAGATTAATTATGCTGCATAAGATGATAATGTGGGGGACAGGGGAGGTTTATTTTATATTAAGTGTTTGGTTTGTGCAATGTAGGGGCCCCAATGACCGCCCCTACAGTAACTTGTGGGATGCTGCGGTGCTCGGCGCTTACAGACAGTAAAAAGCCCTTCGATTGCTCGAAGGGCTTTAAATACCGTTTTAATTGCATTGAACAAAGAGCAGATTAAACAGCTCTCTGAACCTTACCTGAACGTAAGCAACGGGTGCAAGCATAAACGTGCTTGGGTGTGCCGTCAACAACAGCCTTTACTCTCTGCACATTGGGCTTCCAAGTTCTGTTGGAGCGTCTGTGAGAGTGAGAAACCTTAATTCCGAACTTAACGTCTTTTCCGCAGAAATCACATTTTGCCATGCTTCTGCACCTCCTTAATGACATAGTAGCATTTGTAACTCTGTTATCATAACAGAAAGTTCAAAAAAAAGCAAGTGTTTTTTTGAAAAACTTTTCTTGTTTTTTTTATTTAATTATTATATAATATGATAGGTTTACTGTTTATAATGGAATTGTTATATAATTTTGACTGTCGGAGGCGAAAAAATTGTACAGATATCTGATAGAAATTGGAGAATATACGGACAACTGGATGGGCTTTGCAGCCGTTATGGTGGGTATTCTTATTGCGGTTGCAATCTACACCCTGCTTCTTAACCCTTTGCACAACCGTGTAAAGTATATTGTTGCGGCAAAATGCGGCGCAGATAATGTTTACGACCACAGATTTTACTCTATGTCTATGCGCTATAACTTTAATCTTATCGGTTTTATCACCTGTCTGCTGCTGAATATTAACTTTTCACAGCCTGTTCATTACGAAACTGAAAGATTAAGACGCCCGAAACTCCATACAATATTAATATCACTTTCTGGATTTCTTACCTATGGGGTGTATTTTCTTGTTTCTGCTGTAATTTACAGCGTACTCAAGTTTGGCGATTTCTTTCCTATTAACTCTGCATCCGTTGTGCCTTACCAGGCAGACTATAAAACATATATATGTTATGCGCTGTTTGTTGCTGTTTTCTTTATCTACAGAATCAGCATCTGCTCCATCTTCTTTAATATAATCCCTCTGGGACCCCTTGATATGGCAGACGTGCTCTACGATTTTCTGCCCATCAACTGGGTGGACGGACTGCGAAACAACGTGTCACTTCTGAGCCTTATCCTCTTTGTGTTTGCTTTCCTTGTTGTTGGCGGACCCGACGGAGTGATAAACGTGGTTGGTAACTCCACAATGCTTGGCTTCTCCAACTGGCTTCGTGAGGTATTCTATTCAGTTTTCTGAATTCCCTAAACACTTTGGAGGTATATAATGCTTTTTGATTTACTCAGCGGTAACTTTACAATGGAATCTGTGCTGGTTCACATTGCAGTTATCCTCCTTATGATTTTTCTTATTCTGCCCGTTCACGAGTTTGCTCATGCAGGCGTGGCTTATCTGCTTGGTGACAGGGGCATTAAATTCCGTGGCAGACTTTCTCTGAATCCCCTTGCTCATATTGACATTGCAGGTGCACTTATGATGCTGTTCATCGGCTACGGCTGGGCAAAGCCCGTACCCGTTAATCCTGCAAGATTCCGCAAACCCAAGCTCTATATGGGACTTACTGCTCTGGCAGGCCCTGTTTCAAACAT
This sequence comes from uncultured Clostridia bacterium, assembly GCA_937875885.1. GTDB lineage: Bacteria > Bacillota > Clostridia > Oscillospirales > Acutalibacteraceae > Ruminococcoides. Next base: position 4,118 of record CALEIO010000257.1, read on the forward strand.
TCTTTGCGGAATGCTTGGTGGTGGAATACTTCTGCTGCTTATCAGAGTAACACCCAACTGGCTGCTTGTCACAAAGATGGGTAATTTTGTGGTGCAGTTTCTGCTTTACTATATTTCTATCAACGCATCCCTTGCTGTATTCAACTTCATTCCTATTCCACCCCTTGACGGAAGCAAGGTGCTGTTCATCTTTTTGCCCGACAGAATCGTGAATGTATTCTACAGATATCAGCAGTACACATTCATCATCCTCTTTGGTCTTGTTTACCTTGGTGTGCTTGACGGTTTGCTGAATGTCTGCTCAAGCTATGTAATGTCACTGTGTCTGTTTTTCAGATTCTGATTCTGCAAACCTTATTATAGAATATAACTTACTGTGTATAGATTTCTGACTATATATAATCATTTATATAACCCTGTTTAATTGTGCGCCGAAAGGAGGGCGACGGTCTTTATGAATAACAATCAGGCTCAACTGCAGTACAAGTTGCCCGTCTTTGAGGGACCTCTTGACCTGCTCTTGCTGCTTATTTCCAAGAACAAGATTGATATTTACGATATTGAGATTTCTCTGCTGCTGGAGCAGTATATGGAGCAGATAAGTGCCATGCAGGAGGCAGATATGGACGTTGCCTCGGACTTCCTTGAGATGGCGTCAAGACTTGTTTACATTAAGTCTGTAATGCTTCTGCCCAAATACGAGGAAGAGGCAGAGCAGCTCAAAACCGAGCTTCAGGGTCAGCTTATTGAATATCAGCTTTGTCGTGCTGTTGCCGCAAAGCTTGCTCCTATGGTTAGCTTCGATAAATTCTGCCGAGAGCCTTCACCTGTGGACTTTGACCTTACCTACAACAGAATTCATCCTCCTATGGATATTGCAAAGGCATACATCGGCGCTGTGGGCAGAGGCAAGCGCAAGCTCCCTCCCAAGCGAGAGGCTTTTTCGGGCATTGTGGAGAAGAAGATTATCTCCGTAAGCTCCCGAATCATCCGTGTTATGCGAAATTTGTGGAGAAAAAAGAATGTCCGCTACAGCGATTTGTTTGAGGCTTGTTCGGGCAAGAGCGACCTTGTTGCCACCTTCCTTGCGGTTCTGGAGCTTGTAAAGGGCAAGAGGGTTATCATTGACGGAGACGGTCAGGAGGCCACCGTCACAATGTTGGAGGATAACAGAAGATGAGTGAACTTAACATAAAAAATGCCATAGAAGCTGTGCTCTTTGCAAGTGGCAGCTCTGTGCCTGTTTCCAGAATTGCAACTGCTCTGGAGATTTCTGAAAAAGAAGCTAAAAAACAGCTGGATGCCCTGATGAATGAATACACAGGCGCAGACAGAGGAATAACAATCGTAAGACTTGACGATGCTTACCAGATGGTGTCAAGGGATGAGTACGCTCCCCAGATCCGCACCGTTATGGACTTGAGAAGAAACACACCTCTTTCCCAGGCGGCTATGGAGGTACTTGCGGTTGTGGCATACAACCAGCCCGTTACCAAGGCTTTTATTGAGCAGATAAGAGGCGTTGATTGCAGTGCGGTGCTTTCAAATCTCTGTCAGAAAAGCCTTGTAGAAGAGGTTGGCAGACTTGAGCTTCCCGGCAGACCGCTTATTTACGGAACAACTGCAGAATTTCTTCGTTGCTTTAATGTGTCTTCTATTGCTGAACTTCCTGAGCTTCCAAGAGAAAAAACAGAAGAACATGAAGAAAATGATGATGAAATTGAAAAAAATTCTGCTGATGACGGAACAGATTTTCAATTAGAGGTTGACGAAAAGCAAAATTTAATGTAACATAGTATAAGAATAATCAAGAGAGGTGAGAACATTGATAGGGTTTCAGATATTTCTGACTGTGATATTCAGCATTGTGGCTCTTTTTGTTATTGTTCTTTCGATTCCTCTCAAGGTTTCTGTTGGATACGATGATAAAATCAGTCTGAGTATAAAATATCTTTTTATAAAGCTGAACATTCTTCCTACAGATCCGAATAAACCAAAGAAAGAGAAAAAGCCGAAGGAAGAGAAAAAAGAAGAGCCAAAGCCTGAAGAAGAAAAGCCGAAGGAAAAGAAGCCTAATCCGATTATGGATATGGTAAAGGCTAACGGCTTTGACGGCATGATGGAGATTCTTGGTAATTTGGGTAATATTTTCAAAATCTTTGGCGGAAAGCTTTTACGAAGCGTTGTTATTAATGATGCTTACATATTTATTATTGTCGGCACAGGCGATGCTGCTTCAACTGCAATTAAATACGGTAAAACCTGTCAGAAGGTTTATCCGCTTATGGGCTTTCTTTGTAATAACAATGTTGTAAAGCACCACGACATTAATGTGGAAGCAGATTTTCTTGCTAACAAAACTGAAGGCGAATTCTTTTTTGAAATGAATATCTGCCTTAGAAAGATAATCAATTCAGCAATTGGCCTTGTTGTAAGGCTTGTGTTTGATGTTGTACTTAAATTCCTTTTAGGCGGCAAGAAAAAGAAAAGCACAGAAACAAAATCTGACGAAGTAAACAATACTGCTGATGCAGTTCAATAAATTAAGATTCAATTGAAAGGATGATATATTATGGCAGAAAAATCAGCCGGCGCAATTCTCACTTCAACAATCGATAAAATTCGTGATCTTGTTGACACAAGCACAATCATCGGTGAACCCATTTACGCTGAAGGCGGCACAACAATTATCCCTGTTTCAAAGGTTACATATGGC
>CALEIO010000258.1 GCA_937875885.1 uncultured Clostridia bacterium
TTATTGTACATACATGGAAAGCAACCAAATGTAAGCAAATAAATAAAACAACTCTTTTTATTTTGTGCCAAACCCCTCTAGGATAATATTGATAGTTTTCATCAAAATGAGTATCTCTAAGATGCTTTACTGTAATCATATGCTCATCGCATTTTTCCGGATATTGGTAATCTAAATTATGTCTATAATACATGATCATCCCCCGTTTATCTAGTTTTCTTACCGGAATTTGGGCAGCCAATCGCCGTGGGCTTCGATTAAATCGTCACACAAAGCTTTGATTTCGTCAGTAATCAGGGTGCCGTTTGTGTTGACGGAGATGGAAAGTCCCATCTGTGCAAGACCCTCGTAAATTTCTGCAAAATCCTTTCGTAAGGTGGGTTCGCCACCTGTTATAAGCAGAAATGCCATACCTGCATCTTTAGCATCTTTTCCTATTGAGAGCCACTCCTGTGCGGTGCGCTCACGTCCCAGAGGCTCCATCTGCTCGGGGGTCAGGCGGACATAGCACATTTTGCAGCTCAGGTTGCATCTGGGAGTCAGCTCAAAAATGCCGCTTACGGGAATTCCCAGGTGAGCGCACTTACGAGACAGATGCTTGCGGATGTCTGCAGAAGAAGTGGGTGTCATATTTATCTCTCCTTTCAGAAAAGTGTGCAGTATGTAATGTCTGTTGCCTCTTGGTCAGGCAGGCAATTAAGTTCAAAAATCGGAATTTCGTTTATTAATTGAACGTGGAGCTCGGAAATTTTATCTACAAAATCCTTGTCCCAGGAGTTGACAGTTGTCTGTGAAAACAAGGGGAAGAAAGCCTCCTTGCCCAGGGGACGGATGGAGTTTTTGTTGGCTTTTTTCAGCAGGATTATGCCTGCAATGGGAAAGTGATAGCCGCTGTAAATTCCCGAGGTGCCGCTCCAGGGGGAGCCGCCGCCATAAAAAACCCCCTGTTCTTTTTTGATAACACAGCGGTCGCCGTTGAGGATTTTTGCATTGTGGTATTTCTCCCACAGTGCAGCCTGAGTGGATTTACCCGCTCCCGACTCTCCACAGAAAAGCACAACCTTGCCGTTTGCCTCTACAACAGAGCTATGAAGCAGCAGGGCATCCTGCTGATAGAGCATAAGCTCTCCGCACAAAAGATGGGTAAGGTGCCAATGCTTTTTGTATCTTTCCCATTCCTCGGCGGGGTAGTACAGAGTGTGTTTGCCGTTTTTACGGATGAAGCAGGCAACCTGACATCCGTTTGCAGAGGTGAGTGGAGTGTAAATCCGCAGGAATCCCTCATCTGTGGCGAAAACCGAGAAATCTTTTCGCTCAAAAACAGCACAACCTTCCGGGCAAAGGGGAGAGCTGAGGAGCTCTATCCGATACTCCGCGTCTGGGGAGTCGGCATCTTCGCACAGAAGGTCACTAAAACATTTTGGAATTATTATTTTTTCGGGCAGGTCAAACTTCAGGGTGATACCTGAAAACCTGATGCAAAAAGAAAAAATGTTGTTCATAAAATCGGATTAAGAGGTGAACATAGCGTTTGTGTTGGTGTGGTAGCACAGACCGTCGTAGTTGGGGTTGTTTGTGCATACAGTTGCACAGTCGGTGCTGAAGTAGTTGGGATAATCAAAAGCAACACCACGAACTTCTTCAGGAGTATCGCTGTCAAAAACAACGCAATCGTTGCTGAGGTAGTTGATCTTAAGAATACAAGAAGCGATAGACTGGCTGAGCTTGTAGAATTCTACAGCTGCCATAGGCTTCTGATATGTTTTCTTCATGATGTTCAACCCGCCTTTCTCGTTAGTAGGAATCAATCTTCCGCAAGAATTCCGCTGTTGCGGAAAATCTCCAGGAACTCGCGCACATCTGCCTGTGCTGTGTCTTGGTCTATATCGTAAGTATCAAGCATTGCATCCACAAGGGATTGCTCGGTCTGCTCTGTCTGAAGTAGTTCAAAGAGGAGCTTGCCGCTTTCATTGAGGGCAACGAGTCCGCTGAGGGCAGTTGCCGCTTCACCGGAGGGGATTGCAATGGTTTCTCCTGCAATTTCGCGGAGAATAAAACCGGGAACAATGTGCATTTTTGTCCTCCTAAAGTCTGAACTGAAGGGCCGTTCTGACTGCTATTTGCAGAAAAACCCATTATCAGACATATATTCATCCTGTATTATATATTGCTTTTAATTAAATTGCAAGTCTTTTTGCATAAAAATTTATCACAAAACTGTCACAATTTACGAAGGGGTTTTTGTTGACGATTGCGAAATGTGGTGATATAATGTAGGATGAATATTTATCTTGTATATATTATGTAATATATATATACATTAAGGCGCGACCCGTTAAGTGCGGGTGATTCTGAACTTTGGAGGTGAGGAAATGACAAATAGAGAAAGACAGAGAAAGCACAACCACCCGAAGCGGGTTACGGCGTTGCTTCTGGCGGCAATTATGGCGCTGGGAGGTTACGGATGTGCATCCGGCGGAGCAGGTTCTGATTCTGACGTGCAGACCCAGACAAACGCAGACCCGGGGGTGCAGGCTCCCGTAGCATCTTCTGCCAACCTTTATTGTCTGGAGTTCAACTCTTTCAGCGGAGTCTTTGTTGAAGACGGCAAAAACGAAGAAGTGAAAGATGTGGCGGCAATACTTGTGGAAAACCGCTCGGAGCTTTTCCTTGACAGAGCAACGATTACCTACAAATACGGGGACAAAACAGCAACCTTCCTGGTTACGGGCCTCCCTGCAGGAAAGAAATGCTGGGTTATGGAAGCCAATAAGATGAAGCTCGACAAAAAACACACCTTTGAGTTTGAAGATTGCGTGAGTGCTTTCAAGGATGATGCGGTGCTGTTTACGGACAAGCTCACTACCCAGACCGAGGACAACAAGGTTACAGTGAGAAACATCTCCGAAGAAACTCTGGAGAATGTCTGTGTGTACTATAAGGATACAATGGGCGACGGTAACTACTTTGGTGGCATCACATACGTGATGAACTTTGAAACCCTTGAACCCGGCGAAAGCCTTACAAAAGAATCGGGACACTATTCGGACACATCAATGATTGTCAGATTCAGTTTCCAGGCAAAATAATCTGCGGCTCCCTTGTGGAGAATTCAGGAATTTCTATGGTATTCCAAATACTATATTCACATATATTTCCTTTTGCTTAGTTTGCAGAGCAAAGGGAGTTCCTAAAGAAAGGAGAAATAAACTATGAAAAAATCAAAGTTTGGCACAAGAGTTATAGCCTTTGTTCTGGTTATGATTATGGTAGCATCACTTATGCCCCTCAGCGCTTTTGCTGTTAATAAGTTCGATGTTGTTACCGACAGAAACGTTACCTACACAGGTATTGACAACAGCTCTCTGAACCAGAACGGTACAATCAACTGGCCTATCAAGATATACGACTATCTTGCAGACGGTATATTGTTTGAGTTTGCACAGGCAGACGGTTCTGTTATGTATTCCTCAAACAAGGTTAATACAGACGATTATACCGGTCAGTATGTACTTGGCAAACCTATGCCCCCTACAAGTGTGGGTCATGACTTTACCACAGACTGGGTATACACAGGTCAGCAGGTTAATACCGGATACGCTACTGAGAAAAACCGTTACAAAAAGACAAAGATGGCAGCGGTGGACTATCAGAGCCCTCAGTATATGCGTATTACCTCCACAGGCGGAACATATCTTTCAAACTTCAGTTCAGATATGAACTGCTGTATCACAAACTTTACCAACGATAACGGTGGAGTAAAAGCAAAGAACGATGTTCGCTATATGGCAATGGTTTACCGTTCAAACGGAATTGCAAATTCCGGATCAGTTCCCGGTTTTGCTATTAACGTTGTTAACTCCAGCGGTAGCTGGCTGCGTTTCCCCTCTAATGACGCTAACCTTTACGATACAAGCGGCAAGACTATTAGCAACACCAGCGAGTGGAAGGTTTTTGTTTGCGACCTGGCAACACTTAACGCCAATAACTGGAACTCTATCGGTACCAGCATCAGCAGCGTTTACCTCCGACTTGTTATGGACTCCACATCAGACTACTTTGATATTTCTCATATCGGTTACTTCAGCAATGTTGAGCTTGCAAAGCAGTATGGTGAGCAGTGTCTTGCGTTTATCAAAGATCCCGGTGAGTATATTCCCGGTACATACTGGAACGGCGCAGGTAACGATGCTTTTGGTATGCTTTACCCCTCCAACGGTGCTGCATGGAACTCAGGTGGCGGTAACCCTGTGACAACCACAACAGGTGGTCAGTACGCAGGTTACTATACACAGGGTATCGGCGCAGTACCCTCTAAGTATGAGTCCGCATGGACATTTGGTAAGAATATCAACGCAAACCGTAAAGACGGTGTGGATGCAAACGGCCGACTTAACGGTACAGGTAACCTTATCGGTACATCCGATATGATTTATCTGCTTCAGCCCAAGACTTTCCTTAATGTTACGGGCGGAACAGAATACGATATGTCCGAACTTCAGTTTGATGGTTATAACCTGTTGACTAAATCCACAAAGGGTGTATTTACTGCAGGTCTTCTGGAGGGAACTCTGAGTTCAGACGGCACACCCCAGTATCGTCAGGAAACTATTGAGTATATTGCAGACTTGCTCAGCAAGACCCTGGTTATTCCCAGAACAGCATCAAACGGATACAACAACTATAACTTTGTTGCAGGTGTTAAAAACAGAGAACAGTACGGTTACTCTGTTGTAAACGGCAAGGAGGTTGCAAACGACCTTGCTCAGGGCCTGAGAAACTGTCTGGATATTTATTTTTCCGGCAACAATAAGGCAGCTGCACCCAAAATGGGTACTTATGCAGAAACACTCCAGAAAGCTGATAAGCTCAAGGGTAAGTTCCTGTCAGCTGCTCCTTATATTGATACTTGTATTGATGCAGCATACTATCTGCTCAATAACATCTTTGTAGCCGATTCCTATAACCAGGCACAGAACGATTACCGTTACCTTACACTTTCCAGTGCAACACTTTCCAACGGTCAGACTGCTTATGTATTTGACGGTGGTTTCTCCAATGGTGCAAGCCTTGACAATGTTGCAAACGGCAGCATGACACAGGAACAGTATAAGAACCTGAGTGACAGTGCGATTGAGTACAGCTCCATCAAAGAAGGTGGCGATGGTACAATCTCACTTAACAAGGTAGATGAAAAGGATTACTTCTACTATCAGGCAAACACTACTGCCTATACCACAATGTACCCCTTCCTGCCTGTAACAGGTGCAACAGGAGTATATGCAGGTGGTACAGATTCCTACTACTTTGCAGAAGATGGTAAGCGTAGCTACACAGACGAATTCGGTACATACAAGAACAGAAACTACAACTACGTTCTTGCTTCAAACGGTGAGTTCGTTTACCACGAAGAAGATAGCCTGTTCTTCGAATTCGAAGGAGACGATGACGTTTATCTGTTCATCAACGGTCAGCTTGTTCTTGACCTTGGCGGCGGTCACTCTGTTGCTTCTTCTTCTCTGAACGTTAATGACTATGTAACATGGGCTCGTACAGTTCTGAAGAACCCCGAAAACTACACAGCAGAAGAAATCAAGCGTGCTAACGCTCTCGACCTTACAAATGGCGAGATTGTATCATTCGACTTCTACTATATGGAGCGTCACGGCTACGGTGCAAATATGCGTATTGCTACAAATATGCATATCACTGACCCTGCTCTTCGTGTAGACAAGACAGCTTACCAGGGCGGTAAGCAGATTGAGTACGGTGGTATTGTTGACGGCGACAGCCCCATCGAGTACAACTTCACAATCAGCAACGTAGGTAACACAAAGCTTTATAATATGACATTCGATGATAGTGATATCGGCCTTACACTTACTCCTGAAAAGGGTCTGTTTGTAAAGGGTGACGATACAACTTCTATCGATGATGATATCAACGGATATATAGTAACCGACGCCCACGGCGGCAGACTTGATGCAGGCGACCTTACAGCAGTTGTTACAGGTTACCAGCAGGTAGGCTCAGGCGGCGATTATATTCAGGAAGGACATACATACACCAAGGTTGAGGCGGGTACAGGTACACATATTTACTATGATTCAATTACCATAAACTTTGAAGATAATGAAGCCCTCAAAAACTTCCTGAAAACCCTGCAGAGTGACAAGACAGACAACAATACAGTTGACGATGAGCGTACACAGGAAGGCTCCGGTCTGTGGGTTGACTCCAGCGTTACATTCAAGGGTATCTACTACACAATGACAGACGACCAGGAAAGCGCAGGTATGTTTGACAACACTGTTTACGTTACAGCTACTACAAAATCTAACGTAAACGATCCCAGCTGCGAGTCTCTGCGAAGCGAAGCTCGTCATCGTGTATATGTAACAGCAATTCCTTCCTACTACCAGTGGGCAGGTCACGAGCTGTTTATCTCCAAGAAGAAGGTTCTGGATGATTCATCTGCAGAAGCAGGTAACGAGAGCAGTATGCTCCACGATTACCAGGCATTCTTCAACAAGGTTAACGGAGATACCAGCAAGTTTGGTACTGCATTCTGCGACAGACTTGGCAACAAGGTTAACGACAGCTACTATGAGCACGTTAAGATTGAGCAGGCTGCAGACGGTAACTGGGGTTATATGGCAAGATACCCCGAAGCAGGTATTTATGAATTCTTCCTGCTTATGTATATGTACGGTACAACAGGCGAAGTAAGCACAATGAATCTTGGCGATTACGCTGTTGTTCGTGTACTTGTTATTGTTGCAGACGTAGAGGACAGCGAGTATGTTCTTGACTACGGTCTTTCTACAGAAAACCTTGACGTAGGCGGCGAGCTCTTTAAGAATGACGAGCTTTACGGCGCACTTTCCGGTACACAGGCAAAGGTTATGGGCTTTACAACAACAGAGCCTTACTACCTGAATCCTATGTATGCAACAAACTACAACAGAATCCACTTCCTTGCACAGGATATCAGTACAAACAATAAGTTTATTACTGAGGATGGTTACTACACTGCAAATATGGTAATTCCCGATGAAGGAAAGACCATCAACTACAACGAATTTTCAAATATGTACACCCTTACAGAAACAGGTACCACAACAATCAATGTTGACTGTCCTGTTTCCTGGGAGAATCTGTACCTCTACTACTGGTACGATGACGGCAGAAACAACGCTTGGCCCGGTCAGAAGATGAATATGATCAGCCACGGTAACTTTGAGCTGAACATCCCCAGTAACGTTCCTCACATCGTTCTGAGCAACGGCACTAACCAGACAGTAGACCTCCACCTTAACACTGGTGCAGAGGCTTGGGTAGACATTAAGGGTACACTCAACGATGAAGGTAAGCTTTATGCAAGCGTAAGCTACAAAACCGCAGACGGTATTGTTCACGTAGCTGTGCCCGCAGGCTGGGACGATGTTTACTACCACTGCTGGGATGCCACAGGCAATCCCATTGCAGCGTGGCCCGGTATAAAGGCAGAAACTGTGGATGAGGACGGCTTCTATACATTCCACATCCCCAGCGATATTACAAATATCGTTATCAACAACGGCAGTAAAAAACAGACAAAGGACCAGGTGCTTTATGCAGGCACAGAGTCCTGGCTGACTGTTAAGGATTTCGTTGAAGAAACCAACCCCGAATCAGGCGTTACTTACTACGAGGCAGTTACAGCATACTGTCATCCCGACGAAACAGTTACAATGCACGCAGCAATTCCCGCTTACTGGGAGGGTGCGGCTCTGTACTACTGGTACAGTAACGGTAGCTCAACAGGTCTTTACTGGCCCGGTATTCCTATGACAAAGGGTGAGGATGGTCTCTATCACGTAGAGGGTATTCCCGCTGACGTTACAAACGTAATCATCAACAATGGTAACGAAAACAGAATTGAGCAGACACATAACCTTTCAATTTCTGCAGGTATCGAAACCTGGTTCAACGTAACTGCAAAAGCAGGTGACGAACAGACAAAGGTAGAGGTGAATGTTCCCAAGAGCTGGGATCAGACCTATGTGTACTTCTTCTTCCGCGATTCCCAGGGTCATACTCACTCAATCGGTGAGCCCTTCCCCGGTACAGCGGCTACAAAGGTATCTGACGGTGTGTTCACAATTGATGCACCCGATGATGCAAGAAGCTATGTTATCAGTAACGGCAACGGCATTCAGTCTCAGGACCTTGGTCTTATTCTGGGTGCAACAAACAAGGTTGCGATTGAAACCGACAGAAATGCACGTCCTCTGACAGAAACAGAGCTTCATATTGAAACAAAGAACACCTGGGCAAACGCAAATGTTTACTATTGGTATAAAGATGCCAACGGTAATGATGTACAGGGTTCTTCCTGGCCCGGTGAAGCTGCAGAGAAGAACGAAGACGGTATATTCAGCTTTGTTCTCCCCGCAGGTTACAACAGATTCATCATCAATGATGGCAACGGTAACCAGACAGCTAATATTTCTGAATTCTACATGGGTATCGAAAACCATGTAACTATTAATAACGACAACACAAGCCACAAGATTGGCTTGCCTTACGAGACAGATATCGTTTATGGCGCAAATGCTGAAAAGGAAGGCTTTACCTTCACTCCCACAGACTTTATGGATTCCTTCTACAGCATCTGGATGGCTATCACAGTTCACGAGACAGACATCAACACAAGCAGCAGACCTACTGCTCTTGGCAACGCTATCAACATTGCAAAGGAAGTTCAGATGTACAAGAAGATCACTGTTCTTCCTGCAAACGTAGTTTACTACGAAGATGACTTTGCGGGCATCAAGTACAATAAGGATACAACCGCAAATACATTTGAATACTTCGGCGATGGCTCAGGTAGCCTTACCCAGAGCATAGACCAGAATCAGCAGTATGGTCAGGATGCTACATATCAGGGTGACGGAAACGACGAAATCACCGGCGGATCTATGACAAAGGTTGAGATTAAGGATAATCAGGAGTTTGCATCCTTTGAGTTCACAGGTACAGGCTTCGAGATTATCGGACATACTCACGCAAAGGAGCCTGCTTCTCTCAGAGTTGTTGTTAAGGACGAAAACGGCAACATCGTTGGCGAGAAGATTGTTGTTACAGAGTTTGACAACGGTGCAGACGGTGGCTCCGAAGGCATTGTTGCTGTTCCGCTTATCCGTTTCTCCGGTCTTGCATTCGGCAAGTACACAGTATCCCTCAATGGTGTTCCTGTTTATGACTGGAGCCAGTGGGATGGCGACAGAAACCACAAGCCTCCTGTAAAGAAAGCTTGTGTATGTCTTGATGGTGTTCGTATTTATCAGCCTCTTGACAGTAGCACTGACGGCAGCGAAAACGTAGCTCTCGGCAAGAAGTATGATTTCAAGGCTTATACATCATCTCCCTACACTGCAAATCTTACAGACGGTAAGGCAGCAACAAATCTCCAGAGCGGTGTTAACGATTCTTCCTGGTTCGGATTCAAGAACACAGGCGACTCCGCTACAGGTAACATCGATCCCAACAACTCTAACAGAGCTGTAGGTGTGCTTGACCTTGGTCAGGTTTGCGATGTTGACAAGGTAAGAGTACACCACTTCAGAGGTACAAACTCTGTAGGTGCAGGTACATTTGATTATATCAATGTATATCTCTCCGAAGACGGTAACACATACAACTATATCCAGTCTATTAATCCCGATAGTACTCAGGAAGGCGCATATTGGGGTGAGCTGGACGTAGTGGCTACCAAGGGTGCTCCCGTAAAGGCAAGATATGTTAAGTTCGCTATCGGTGCTACAGCCGGAAGACTGATTCTCATCAACGAGATTGAGGTTATCGGTAAGGGTGCTCCCGAGGCAGGTAAGAACGATGCATACCTTGAGACAGAAAACGAAGCATCCTTCACAGAAATCAGAAATCTGATTGCAAGACGTCAGGCTTTTGCTGTTAAGTATGACGATACAGAAGGTCTGTCAGTTTCCGGTGGTACAAACACATGGATTGAAAACCGTAACAATGTTGTTCCCGGCGACCGCGATAAGAGCTGGAAGAACAACACAGTAAACAGCGTAAGTGACTACCTGCTTGCAGGTCCTAACAACGAAGTTTATATGATAGAGTCCACAGAGAAAGAGAAGTCCGCTCTCGTATTCTATGTACAGGAGTCCGGCTACTCTGTGCACAACTTCCAGATTGCTATCAGAGCTCTGGATCACGGCACATATATGGGCTCTCCCGAGACAGGTTACCTCTATGCAGACATTCAGTATGGTGCAATGGTTGACGGTGAGCTTGTATGGAAGCCCCTCACAGTTGTAGAGAGTGCTGCAGAGCAGTACTTCACAGTACCTTACACAGAGTGTCCCTATGATGAGGTTAATAACAGATATCAGGTTGTGCTCAGAGTTGCAGATTCTGATATTACAGGTTTGGCTTCTTATACAACAGTTAAACTCAACGGACTTGACCTGCTCACACTCAACACAGACGAAGTTCCCGATGTTCCCGAGATTACATACAAGGATGAGATCAACAACGTACTCATCGACAGTAACGGTAACACTCTGGATATATCAAAGTTTGTAGACTTTATCCAGCTGGATGCACAGATGGAAACAGAGGTTGTTGTGTATGACTTACGCAACGACCAGCCCGCTCCCGAGGGAGTAAACACAAGTGCTCTTGGCGCACTTTACCACAACTTCACAGCTGATTCTTCCACAGACTTCGTGCTCACAGAAGATAGCAAGATTTACATTGTTACAACTTCTGAAAGCGCAAAGCCCTCTGCCGAGACAATCGAGACTGCACAGCTTGTTCAGAGCCAGTTTGCAGCAGACAAACTTCCCTCTGCAGAGCCTATGGAGGTTGTCTGGGGTCTTGAGAAATACACTCAGCCCGGCGACATCCTCATCTTTGCTAACGCTTCCGGCTATAGTGCAGAAAAGTATAAGCTGGTAGTAGCTGACCAGGCAAAGGTTTACGCTTCTGATGACAACGGTCTTCTCTATGGCCTTAACACACTCCAGAAGCACTTCCGCTACGCAAAGACAAATGCTATCGAGGGCTTCACAGTTGAAGATTATCCCCAGACAGCAGAGCGTACAATTCACCTTGACGTAGCAAGAAAGTATCTGACAAAGGATTGGGTAGTTAACTACATCAAGGAAATGTCCTGGATGGGTTACAATGCACTTGAGCTCCACTTCTCTGAAGACGGTGGTTTCCGCGCAGACTTCTGGGATCCCAACTACTTTGTAAGTGCAAACGGCAACGACTTCTCCTGGACAGTTGGTAGCAGAACTCAGTATTGGGTTAACGATCCTTACAAGACCGACCCCGATGCAGGTAAGTACCTGACAGCAGCAGAGCTTGTAGAGATTTGTGAAACAGCACTGCAGTACAACATCGAGATTATTCCTTCTTTCGATACACCTGCTCACGTTGACTGGCTCACATGGAACCACTACAATAACTATTCTGCAAAGGGCAAGACAAACACATTCAAGTACAACGGTACAACATATACACTTCCCACATACATCAACTACCGTACATCCAGCACAAGCGACAGCAGATGGGCTTGTCTGAATCTCGGTAATGATGCAGTACAGAAGTTCGCACTTGCAATGTATAAGGATATTGCAGACTTCTTTACACAGTATGCAGGTTCAACAAAGTTCAACATCGGTGGTGACGAGGTTGCTCTTACCACATCCGATACATGGAACTATGCAACCTTCTATAACTACATAAACACTCTTAACTCAATGCTTAACAGCGAGGGTTACACTGTAAGAATGTATAACGACTTCCTTGACAGAAGCAAGTACATCAATCAGCTTCCCTCCGGCACAACAATGCCTACACTTGCATCCAACATTGAGATTGTTTACTGGACAGCAGATGGTGAGGTTCAGCCTGCAAGTAACTTTGAAAACCAGAACAGAAAAGTCTACAACGGTATGAACTACTGGACATACTATGTTCTGCGTATTGCTGATGCTTCCTCTGTAAGTGCAGCGAACAAGGGCAGAGATGCCCGTGACCCCAACAATACATGGTGGTCATTCTACCGAAATCAGGAAGACTATATCTACGGCGAATGGAACCCCACACTTTTCTCAGGCTATAATGCATCCACAAAGTACACAATCTGGGATGATACTCTTGCTGGTGGTTACTTTATGGTATGGAACGACTATGCAGCTCTTAACACAGAGGTAGAGATGTGGAACGGCGTATATGATAAGACCGGCGTTTCCGGTACATCCAACAACTTCTACAGTCTTATCAACCGTATGTGGTCCAGCGCCATCAAGCAGTGGCACTGGGGTATTCACAACAGCTCATACAACGGAGTTCAGACAACTTATGCAAAGTATGCACTCCTGCGTGATACTCTCGGCTTCTTCCCCGGCTATGTAGCTACTACATCCGGCAGCTATGCAAAGGCTTCTGCAGACTTTACAGAGCCTCTCACAACAGTTTCTGACCTTGCTTTCCGCAATGCTTACACAGTAACATTCAAGAACTACAATGGTGAGGTTCTTAATACTCAGGAAGTAAGAGAAGGCTCCGCAGCTGTTGCTCCTGCTGATCCCACAAAGAAATCTGACGTTTGGTATGACTACACCTTCGCAGGTTGGGACAGAGATTTCACAAACGTAACATCTGATATTGTTGTTACTGCTACATACACAGCTAAAGCTACTACAGCAGGTAAGCTTGGTTACCTTGGTCTTAAGGTATCAGGCGGTACAAACGTAAACGTAAGCTTTGACGATGCTGTGGCAAAGCCCATGGGTATCGAGTATGTAAATGCAAGTATGGAATTCGGTGTTAAGGTTACAGTTTCTGCAGAAACCACAAACTCCAACAGATTCATCGGTTGGGTTGACTCCAAGAGCGGTGAGATTGTAACAACAAACCGCAGATACACATTCCATACATCAGGTAACGATATTCTTCTTGCTGTGTTTGACACAGACGTTATGAACAAGAACCTGGTTATCTTCAGAAATGATAAGACAAATCAGGTTGTTGATATGCAGTATTACTCTGCAACAGATACAATCACTATTCCCACAATCACATATCCCGGCTACGAGTTTATGGGCTGGCAGTACACAGAGGCAGAGATTAAGGAACAGCTTGCCCAGGGCAAGGATGTAACAGTATATACTGTCTACCTTCCAAGTCTTTCAAGCATTCCGCA
>CALEIO010000259.1 GCA_937875885.1 uncultured Clostridia bacterium
TCTTCGGGACGGATAACAATGTCAACGGGAGTATTCTCGCCGAAGCCTTTGTCCACACAGGGGAAGTCAGAGCCCAGGATACGCACTTTGTAGTCCTTCAGCATTACGCCGTCAAGGATGTTTGCCTCACCGATGAAGTCTGCAACGAAAGCGTTGGAAGGCTCGTTGTAGATGTCGATGGGAGTGCCTATCTGCTCTATCTTGCCGTTTTTCATAACCACAACTCTGTCGCTCATTGTAAGAGCTTCCTCCTGGTCGTGGGTAACGTAAACGAAGGTTTTCTTTGTCATTTTCTGAATTCTCTTAAGCTCAATCTGCATATCCTTGCGCAGCTTAAGGTCAAGAGCACCCAGAGGCTCGTCAAGAAGCAGCACGTCGGGGTCGCACACAAGGGCACGGGCAATGGCAACTCGCTGCTGCTGACCGCCCGAAAGCTTTGCCACAGAGCGCTTTTCGTAGCCTTTAAGGTCAACGATTGCAAGCATCTTGGTAACAAGCTTTTTGATTTCGTCCTTGGGGACTTTCTTAAGCTTTAAGCCGAAAGCTACATTTTCGAAAACATTCAGATGGGGAAAGAGAGCGTATTTCTGAAATACTGTGTTGACGTTTCTCTTGTTGGGAGGTGTGCCGTTGATTCTCTTGCCCTCGTAGAAAACATCACCGCTGTCAGGCTCAAGAAAGCCGCCGATGATGCGAAGTGTAGTGGTTTTGCCGCAGCCCGAAGGACCCAGCAACGTTATGAATTCTTTATCTTTAATATCAAGATCGATGTTGTTAAGTATAACTTCACCGTCAAAATTTACTTTAATATTCCGAAGTGAAACAATAGATGCGTGTTCCAAAATAAGCACCCCCGAATAGGAAATAATACAAAATGCTACAATTTTTTGTAGATTTATACAGTATAGAATTATATAGAAAACACATCGGTTTGTCAATCGATTTTGCACAATATTTCAGTTTGATAAAATGGCAGAATCAGGAAAGAAGATCTTCTTATATATATTAAAGGAAAAGGGAGGGGAAAGAGGCATAAATACTGTTTCTGTTAATAGTAAAGGGTGTTTTTGGTTAAAATAGATAAATTTGAACCTTATTATCGTGAAATATAACTTATTTCAATTTGACTAAATCTTTGTTATAATGATATTCGTAAAGGATTTGCTTTGCTAAAGTTTATTGAAAGGATGATTACAATGAAAAAAGCAAAAAAACTTCTGTGCTTTGTGATTGCCCTCATGACACTTATGTCTATGTGTGCACTGGGCTTTACAACACAGGCTGCTGTAACAGATGCAGCAGAGCTCACTGCAGTTTATCCCATTTCTTCTGACGATTTCACATGGGACAATGCTACAGTGTACTTCCTTCTTACAGACCGTTTCAACAACGGTAACACAGCAAACGATCACAGCTACAATCGTGGACTTAACCGCGACGGCTCTGTGAACAACTCTATGAACAAGGTAGCTTCTTTCCAGGGCGGCGACTTTAAGGGCATTACCCAGAAGATTGAAGCCGGCTACTTTACTGACCTTGGTGTAAACGCAATCTGGGTTTCAGGTTGGTTTGAGCAGATTCACGGCTACATCGTAGGTGGTGACAGCAAGAAGAGCTACGCTCACTATGCTTACCACGGCTACTATGGTCTGGATTTCTCTGAGCTTGACAAGAACTACGGCACAGAGGCAGAGTTCAAAGAGATGATCGAGACAGCTCACAGCAAAGGCATCCGCATTGTGCTTGACGTTGTTATGAATCATCCCGGTTACAACTCCATTTACGATATGGCAGAGTATGGCTTCGGTTCACTCAACAACGGTTGGGAGAATACATACTACAACTTCGACAGCATCAATCAGACCAACTACCACGGTATGATCAACTACAACTCCGATGCTACAGCCTGGTCCAAGTGGTGGGGCTCTGACTGGATCCGTGCAGGTCTTGCAGGCTATGCTGCAGACGGTACAAACGACCTGACAAACCTTCAGGTTTTCCTGCCCGACTTCAAGACAGAGTCTACAAAGGTACTGGATGTTCCTGCAATCCTCAAGACAAAGTGGACTAAAGAGGGTACTTACCAGACAAAGATCAACGAACTGAACAACACCTTCTCCAAGTACAACCTTGGCAATAAGACTGTAAGAAACTACCTTGTTGCCTGGTACACCCAGTGGGTTGAGGAATACGGTATTGACGGCTTCCGTTGCGATACAGCAAAGCACGTTGAGCAGGAGTCCTGGAAGGCTCTCTCCACAGCTTGCACAAAGGCTCTCAACAACTGGAGAGCTGCTAACCCCACAGCTCCCGGTGCAGACTGGGACGAAGAATTCTGGATGACAGGTGAAAACTTCGGCCAGCAGGTTGACTATAACCAGTATTACCAGAACGGCTTCGATTCTATGATCAACTTCTCCTTCTCCGGTTCCTCCACAGGTCTGAACTGTGACGGTATGAAGAAGGCAGGCGACCTTAACTCTCTGTATGCAGACTATGCAAACAGAATCAACACAAACGATAACTTCAACGTACTTACTTACATCTCCTCTCACGACACAGGTCTGTGCAGAAACGATATCTACTATCAGGGTTCTGCATTCCTGCTGCTGCCCGGTGGTGTTCAGCTCTTCTACGGTGACGAGTCAAACAGAAGCCTTGTTGAGTGCTCTGAGCCTGACCACAGACCCAGAGGTGCTATGAACTGGACAGAGATTGCTAACTCCTCCAGCGAAGCTGCAAAGGTACTTGCACACTGGCAGAAGGTTGGTTCCTTCAGAAACGACCACGTTGCAGTTGGTGCAGGTTCTCACAAAATGCTTGAGGCTACAAACGGCACTGC
>CALEIO010000260.1 GCA_937875885.1 uncultured Clostridia bacterium
TCGAGCAGCATGTGTCCACCGGCCGCTGCCTTGGTGGTCTGGAAGACGCCATTCCCTGCGTGGCCCAGTGTCCCGCCGCCGTGGATATCCCCGGTTATGTGGCCCTGGTCAACGAAGGCCGTTACGCCGATGCCGTGAAGCTGATCCGCAAGGACAATCCCTTCCCCGTTTCCTGCGCCTACATCTGCGAGCATCCCTGCGAGGCCCGCTGCCGCCGCAGCATGATCGACGATCCCATCAACATGCTGGAGATGTTCACTACCGATTCCGGTAACAACGACTGCCAGTTCGGTAAGGACAACCACGCAACATATGCTGCATACTCCTACAATGGTAAGGATGGTCTCACATGGGCAGAGTCTTACGATGTAATCATCGCTAAGATCAAGGCAAGCAAGGATCCCGAAGAGAGATTCGCACTTATGCACCAGGCTGAGGATATCCTCATGTCCACTGGCGCAATATGCCCCCTCTACTATTACACAGATCAGTTCATGTGTGATGACAGCATCGAAGGCTCTTTCGTTAGCCCCCTCGGCTACAAGTACTTCATGTACGCTTACGTTGCTAAATAATTAAATCTGTGTGACTTCCAACCGGAAAAACTGACTGACGGACCGCCGCTCCTTTTTGGAGCGGCGGATTTTGTTTTGCAGAAAAGCGCTTTTTGTTTTATAAATATCTGTGTCAGGTTGCATTATGCAGAATTTTGTTGTAAACTATAAATAAAATAGGAAAGTTTTTGTATAAGGAGAGATTTTGATGAGAAATGCAAAAAAATGCTTGTCAGTTATTTTTTCATTACTGATGATATTTAGCTGCTTTACCCTTGGTACAACTTCTGTTTCAGCAGAAACTATAACTGAAAATGGTGTTACTTACAGTTATAATGTTTCAACAAATACTGCTGTTGTAACTGCATACGCGGAGCAAAGCACAGCTGATGAGGTTCTTATTCCTGAAACCATTCAGGGCTGCACTGTAACTAAGATTGCGGCATCGGCATTTATGAATAAGAAGATTAAATCAATCACATTGCCCGGCTCTGTTTTGTATATAGATAATTTTGCTTTTGATGGTTGTGTGAATCTGGAGGAAGTAATTACTGACGCTGAATTTGAGAAAATCGGCACCGCTGCATTCAGACGTTGCGGAAAACTTACTTCTTTTAATTTTGGAAACAGCTTAAAATCTATCGCTGATGTTGCTTTTAAGGAAAGCGGCCTCACATCAGCAGAGATTCCCGATACCTGTGAAACTATCGGAGAGGTGGCTTTTTACGGCTGTGCAGCTCTTGAAAGTATCAAGCTTCCTGCAAAGCTTCAGATTATTAATTCGGGATTGCTTGAGGGGTGTACAGCACTCGAAGAAATTGATATCCCTGCAGAAGTTACAGCTATTTCCAGCGATGCATTTCGTGAGTGTGACTCACTTAAAAGTGTCCGTATGGGAGATAAAGTTGAGTCTATTGGTCTGCGTGCATTCTATCTGTGCAAATCCTTGGATGACATTACATTGTCAGAATCTCTTAAAACAATCAGTTTAAGTGCTTTTTGGGATTGCAGTAATCTTACAAGTGTAGATTTTCCTGCTTCTCTTGAAACATTGGAAGACCAGTCTTTCAGAGGTTGTGAAAAACTGGAAGAAGTAACTCTGCCCTATGGTTTGAAAAAAATCGGAAATCATGCATTTATGTACTGCATAGCATTAAAGAGCATTGTTATTCCCGAAACTGTAGAGGAAATTTCCAAGTCTGCTTTGTCAAAGGTTAAGGATGTTGTTGTATTTGGCGCAAAGGATTCAGCAGCAGAAACCTTTGCAAAGAATGGTGGCAACAATTTCATCGGATATTCAATTGATGATAAGGGCAATGCGACTATCACTGCATATAATTGTCCCGGTGTTGCAGAAGTTGTACTTCCCGAGGAAATTGCCGGTGCAAAGGTAACAGCAGTAGGAGCGGAAGCTTTCCGTGGCAATACAGAAATCAAGAGCGTAAAGCTTTCAAATGATATTTCCTATATCGGAGATATGGCATTTGAAGGTTGTGCAAACCTGGAAAATATCAGTTTCGGTGTGGACGGTACTTATATCGGTCAGTACGCTTTTGCAAATTGTGAGAGCATTAAAACCATCTGTCTGCCTATGAACATTGCTACTATTGACGAGTGCGCATTTGGCTATGTATCTTCAGGTGACGAGTTTGTTCCCGATGCTGATTTCAGCATTTATTCCGGTATCAATTCCGCAGCACAGGAATATGCACTTGCAAATGGAGTTCAGTTCAGATTCGGTCTGCTCAAGGAGCTTTCCACAGGAAAGATTGTTTTCGGCGTTAATTACACAGAGCAGTCTTACAAAGCAGGTGACGAATATCGTCTTGTAAATGTTCTGGGTGATGTTAACGGAGATGAAGAGGTTAACGTTAAGGATGCAACTCTGATTCAGAAGTTCTGCGCATCTTTGGCACAGATTGACGAAGCTAACATACACCTTGCAGACACCACTATTGACGGTGCTCTCAATGTCAGAGATGCTACTCAGATACAGAAATATGCAGCAAGCATCATAGATAGCTTCTATAATTAAGGCTATTTCAGGGCAAAATCCCCAAAACGCAGTAAAACACTTGTATTTTTGAAATCTATGTGATATACTGTTTACAGTTGAATATTGTATTAGGTAAGGAGTGGGTCAGGAGACCCGCTCCTCACTTGTTATGGAGGGATTTTTTTGGCTAAATCCAAGGATACCGCCAAGAGTAAAGGCGGCGCAGTCTGCGAAGCTGTAAGAGCTATTGCAGAGCCTGTGGCAAAAGAATGCGGAGTAGATATCTGGGACGTAAGATATCTCAAAGAGGGTGCCGAGTGGTACCTTAGAATTTTCATCGACAAAGAAGACGGTGTGTCTATCGACGATTGCGAAGCTGTTTCCCGTGGACTGGATGAACCTCTGGATAAGAACGATCCTATCAAGGACGCTTATATTCTTGAGGTAAGCTCTCCCGGACTTGAGAGAGAGCTCATCAGAATGGAGCACTATGACAGATTCATAGGTGCAGACATCAAGGTTCACCTTATCCGTCCTATGGATGTACTGGGCAGAGATTTCTGCGGTGTGCTTACAGCTCACGATAAAGAAACATTTACAGTTACCGACCATTCAGGGGAGAATGTGGTGACTGTTAACAAAAAGGATGCAGCCTGGGTCAAGCTGGACGACTTTGACTAAGGTGTAAATAAGTTTCAGATTTTGTTTTATATAAAGGAAAGGAATGGTTGACAAAAATGGTTAACAAGGAATTATTTGAGGCTCTTTCTCTGCTGGAAAAAGAAAAAGGCATTCCCGTTGAGTATATGATCGATCAGATCAAAAGAGCAATTATCGTTGCTTGCAAGAATCTTTACGGCAATGAGAATGTAGAGATCGTAATGGATTCAGACAAAAACTCCTTCTCTGTTAAACTCATTAAGATGGTTGTAGAGGAAGTAGAAGACGAAACTGTAGAGATTGCACTTGCAGATGCAAAGCTCATCAGCAAGCGTGCAACAGTAGGCAAAGAGATCGGAATTCCCCTTGATCCCAGAAAGTTCGGCAGAATCGCAGTAAGCGCTTCCAAGAACGTAATCCACGGCGGTATCCGTGACGGCGAAAAGGGTCAGGTGCTTCGTGAGTTCCAGTCCAAGTACAAGGAGATTCTTACAGCTACTGTTGAGAGAATCGACCCCAAAACAGGTAATGCAACACTGAAGTTCGGCAAGGCTGAAGCAGTTCTTCCCAAGAGTGAGCAGATCGGTGACGAGGTTCTCGTTGAGGGCAGCCGTGTTAAGGTATATGTTGTAGATGTTAAGGTTGGCGACAGAGGTCCCAAGGCAATCATCTCCCGTACACACCCCGACTTTGTAAGAAAAATGTTTGAAACAGAAGTTCCCGAGATTTTCGACGGCATTGTTGAAATCAAGTCTATCTCCCGTGAGGCAGGCTCCAGAACAAAGATGGCTGTTATCTCCAACGATCCCGAGATTGATGCAGTAGGTTCCTGTATCGGTACAAAGGGCGCAAGAGTTAACACAATCGTTGAGGAACTCTGTGGTGAGAAAATTGACATCATCGTTTACGATGAGGATCCCGAGAAGTACATTGCTGCATCCCTTGCACCTGCAACCGTTGTTAAGGTTGAGCTTGCAGAGGACGGCACAAAGAGCTGTAAGGTAACAGTTCCCGATGGTCAGCTTTCACTTGCTATCGGTAACAAGGGTCAG
>CALEIO010000261.1 GCA_937875885.1 uncultured Clostridia bacterium
AAAATCTCTTTGTTGCGGGCGAGGCCGTTGGTGGAATTCACGGTAAAAACAGACTTATGGGTAACTCACTTCTTGATATTATCGTATTCGGCAGAAGCGCAGGTAAGAACGCTGCAGCAAAGAGCAAAGAGGTTCAGGTTGGCACACTTACACTTGACCACATTGCAAAGTTCGAGCAGGAAATCACAGATGCTGGCATCGTAACAGACACAGTATCTCCCAAGCTCCTGCCCAAGTACACAAGAGAAGTATAATAAACAGAATATATAATTTGCACACGCCTCCCTCTCGGCAGGGAGGTGTCGTGCCGTTAAAACCCGACACAGACTTATTCTGTTTGATAGATTGATTACATTTAAGATTATTAAGGAGATGGCGTAATGTCTTTATTCGGAGGAGTTATATCCCTTCAGGGTATTTCCTTTTTCCTGTTCTGTGTGTTTGCTGTTCTTCTTGGCGGCTATGCAATAGGACGTATCACCATCAAGGGTGTTTCTCTTGGTGATGCAGGTGTGTTTATCATTGCACTTCTTTTCGGTGCTCTGTTCTGTTCAGATATTGCAACAAATCTGTTCAATATGACACCTATCCAGTTTGAGGGTGAGTCTCTTGAGCTTCTTGAGAGCTTCGGTCTTATCCTTTTTGTTACAAGTGTTGGCTTTATCGCAGGACCCAAGTTCTTTGCAAATATGAAGAAGAACTTCAAGTCCTATGTTCTTTTAGGTGCAATTATCATCCTTGCAGGCGGTCTTGCAGCTTTCGGCTGCATTATGCTGGGTGAGCACGTGTTTGGCTACGGTGCAGATACTATCACAGACATCGACGGATTCGTTGCTATGATTGTTGGTCTGCTCTCAGGCTCTCTCACATCTACTCCCGCATTCTCTGCTGCAAAGGCAACAGTTGCTCCTGAGTATCAGAGCCTTGTTTCTGTTGGTCACGGTATTGCATACATCTTCGGCGTTGTTGGTGTTGTTCTCTTTGTTCAGCTCATTCCCAAGCTTACAAAAGCTGATATGAATGTTGAGCGTGCAGCTATTGCTATCAAAGAAACAGAGGCAACAAAAGAGAAGAAAAAGAGAACATTCCACTTTGATCACATGGGTATCTGTGTGTTCTCTCTGGCTGCAATCCTCGGCACATTCGTTGGCAAGATCAAGATTCCTATGAGCGGTGCAGGTCTTTCCGGCACTTGTTTCTCTCTTACAACAACAGGTGGTTGTCTGCTTGTTTCCCTTATCATCGGTCACTTTGGCGGTATCGGCAAGGTAAGCCTTATGCCTGCAGAGTCCACACTCAAGCTCTTCCGTGAGCTTGGTCTTGTGCTCTTCCTTGTAGGTGCAGGTATCCCCGGTGGTATGGACTTCGTTGCAAACTTCAATGGTATGTACTTTGTATATGGTATGATTATGACAATCGTTCCTATGATTCTCGGCTTCCTCTTTGCAAAGTATGTGCTCAAGCTTAAGCTTCTCAATAACTTAGGCTCTCTCACAGGTGGTATGACATCTACACCTGCTCTGGGTACACTCATCGGTGTAGCAGGTACAGAGGACGTTGCAGCAGCTTATGCAGCAACATATCCCATCGCACTCATTGCAGTTGTGCTTGTTTCCCAGTTCCTTATCCTTATGTTTTAATTAATATAACGGCATAAATTCTGCGCCCTTACGGCTTTCACCGTAGGGGCGTTTTTATTTTGCTTGACAAATGAAGATGTATATTGTATTATTGTGTTAGTACAGTAATACAATATTTGTATAACGATATAAGACGAAAGGAGAACTTTTATGGCCTGGAGCTTTGATAAACACACTCCTGTGTATCTGCAGATTGCTGCCCGAATCCGCAACGAGATTATCCGCGGCAACTATCCGCCTCATTCCCAGGTGCCATCTGTGCGACAGCTGGCACTTATGGCGGCAGTGAATCCCAACACCATTCAGCGTGCCCTGACAACCCTTGAAGCCGAAGGGCTGATTTATTCAGAGAGCACATCGGGCAGATTTGTAACAGGGGACGAAAAACTTATTGAATCTGCAAAGCACTGTGCCGCAAGAGAGCTTGTGGATGCATTTCTTAAGCAGGCAGCAGAGTTATCTATCGGCAAAGAAGAACTCATCACAATGATAGAGGAGGAGATAAAATGAACGTGCTTGAATGCAAAGACTTAACCAAGTCTTACAGAAAAGGATTCAACGTGCTTGATAATCTGAATCTTTCCATACCAAGCGGTCGTATTGTAGGTCTTCTGGGACCTAACGGCTGCGGTAAATCTACACTTATCAAGATTATTGCAGGAGTACTGCAGTCTGATTCGGGTCAGGTGCTTGTAGACGGCAAGCCTGTGGGAGAAGAGTCAAAGGCTCTTGTTTCTTATCTGCCCGAGCGTACATATTTCAATGCCTGGATGAGGGTAGAGGAGCTTGTAAGCTACTTTGAGGAGTTTTACAGCGACTTTGACAGGGAGAAGGCATACAGACTTCTTGCTGACCTTAACATCGACCCCAAGGCAAAGCTTAAAACACTCTCCAAGGGTACAAAGGAGAAAGTTCAGCTTATACTTGTAATGTCACGCCGTGCAAAGATTTATCTGCTGGATGAACCTATTGCAGGTGTTGACCCTGCTGCAAGAGAATACATACTCAGCACCATTGTGGGTAACTACGAAAGCGACTCAACGATTATCATAACAACTCATCTTATTACTGACGTAGAGCAGATTCTGGATGATTTTATCTTTGTTTCTTACAGAGGGCAGATTCTTAAAAGCGGAAGCGCAGAGGAAGCCCGTACAGAAAACGGATGTTCACTTGATGAACTTTTCAGGGAGGTGTTCAGATGTTCTCAAAACTTCTAAAGTATGATAATCGTGCTATCCTGAAATACTGGTGGATTGGCGCTTTTGTGTCTTTGGGTGTGTCTTTGCTTGGCGGATTCTGCATTCAGATTATTAATGTTGACTATACATCACACACACTTATTACTGTACTTGCAGGCATCGGAATGTTCTTTTCAATACTCGGAATTTCGCTGCTTCCGCTGTTTACCGAGATACTGATTATTGTGCGGTATTTCAAGAATTTCTTTACCGATGAGGGATATCTTACATTTACTCTGCCTGTAAAGAAAACCCAGCTTCTGGACTCAAAACTTTTATCTGCACTTGTTTTCAATATTGCAGTATTTTTTGTTGTTGCTCTGGATGCTTTTGTTATGCTTGCTATAGGAATTCCCGAAGAATTCTTCAGTCCAGTAACGTGGAGGGGTATTTTTGAGATAATAAATGCAGCGGTTGAATTCTGGGGCGGATACACCATTCCTTACATTTTTCTTGCTGTGCTGATTCTTGTTGCGCTTACTGTGGGACAGCTTTTGTTCCTTTTTGCATGCATTACCTTTGCATCATCGGTTGTAAAGAAGCACAAGATTCTTATGTCCATCGGTGTATATTACGGAGTGAATCTGGCACTTTCTTTTGTGTATCAGATTCTGGCTTACGGCGGTGTTTCTTCTGTTTTCTTTCTTGTTACGGGGCTTACCCAGGAAAACTATCTGGGCGCTGTGCTGTTTATTCTTCTGTGTGCTTTGGGCATCTGCATTGCAGTTGCGGGTGCACTTTATCTTCTGGTGCTCTGGCTTCTGGACAGACGCCTGAATCTGGAGTAAGGTGGTGGATAATATGAACTTAATTAATGCTATGAAAAATAAGAATTTAGTTTTAAATACTAAAGGTGGTTTATATCATAAATCTACTTTTGATGCTAACTTAGATTTCTTT
>CALEIO010000262.1 GCA_937875885.1 uncultured Clostridia bacterium
GCAGCGATATCGTCTCGGCGTGAATTACAACGAGATTCCGGTGAACCGCCCGCGATGCCCGTTCCATTCTTTCCACCGCGACGGCCAGATGCGCACAGACGGGAATATGGGAGCGGCAATATCATATGAACCCAACAGCTATGGCCAGTGGAAGGAAAAACCGTCTGCAAAGGAGCCGCCGCTAGCTTCGATGGGAGATGTATTCAGCTACGATGAGCGTGAATACGACAACGATTGCTACACCCAGCCGGGAAAGCTGTGGCGCCTGATGTCAGCGGAAGATCAGAAGGCCACATGTGAAAACACCGCCCGTGCGATGGCAGATTCAGAGACCTTCATCAAGCAGAGACATATCCGCAACTGCTTCAGGGCCGACCCCGCATACGGCAAAGGTGTTGCGGAAGCATTAGGTCTGTCATTGGAAGAAGCCCTCGTTGCTGAAGACCCGGCACATCCGGAATGGGATGACAGAGGATAAATTCACACTTTATAGAAATGCGGAGCCCTCCCGATGCATATTTGTGCAAAATTCTTGATTTCTAAGAGTATTATTGGTAGGTTTGAAAGCGAATATCCTCAATCCTCGCTCAACGATACAACTATCTCCCTATATTTCCTTGAAACAGGAACAGATGTGCCACCCACAAGTGTCAGTGAATCAGATAAAATTTCTTGAATAGATTCTTTCCTGACAACAAATGATCTATGAACTCTAATGTAGTCCTCTCCAAGAAGATTCTCCCACTGGGTAATACCTGTCTTGTTTCTGAATTTGCGGCCATCTGTTGCACACACCCATACTTCTGTATCACGGGATTCGACATACAGGATTTCCGATACATTCAATGAAACCTTCTTATAGTCTGAAGTAAACACTATCGGTGTAGGGGCATCAGAAAGAGCATTTTTAAGATATTTTGAGAGCAGGTAGTCACCTCCTGTAATGAAAGCCATCGCAATAGCGAGGAAAGCAGGATTGATAAGTACGGAAGGGATTCTGATGCCGTAAGTCATCGCCGGAAATCCTTTAATAGCAATATGCGAACAGAAAATGAACAGAAGTTCCGTAACCATAACTGCGGAAAAAAGGAAGAAAAAATCAGTAAGTCCTTTTTTAATATTAGCAAAAGACACCTTCGGCAATACAAATTTCAATATAATACATCCTGGTATAAGCATAATGCTTATGAAAAGTGCATCTTGAAATTTATATTCCAGGCTGACAAGTACTGAGGATATGAGCAGTACCGCTATTATCCAATACAGGATTGTAATGATAACACGCTTGTTCATCTTTTGGCTTTCTGCGAACAAAAGTCGCAATAAAAACTCAATTCTACAACACTACAATGGAGGTCAGAGGGATTTGGCATGAGGTGGAACGGATTTGAATTGGGATATTTTATACAAGTCAGATAACTTTGCGTTCAGGAATTCCTGCTGAAGTTAAACCCTTTAAAAAATCATTAAAATGGAAACAACACAGCTCAGACAAAGGGTGGCGCAATTTCTACAGACACAACAAGTCCCAACCTCGTTATCAAAGCAACTGACTGTAAGTTCAGCGGTAACAACGCAAAAACAGCAGGTGGTGGTGCAGTGGAAATCCAGAATGCTAACCAGACTTCAACTACAAATCCCACAGAGCTCAAAATTGCATTTACAAATTGTGAGTTTGATGGAAACACAGCAAAAACCACAGGCGGTGCAGTTGAAATCAGAACATCAAGCTGTGCTCTGATTGACGGCATAAAAGCTGTAAACAACAAGGCTACAGACAATGGAGCTGTTGTATATCTCACTTCCAACCACTCCAGACTCTACCTTACAGGTGAGGTTCAGTTAAATGGCAATACAGCTAAAAACGGCAACTTTGCTTTCTTGTATAACAATTCTTATACAAATCCTCCCAAAATCTACACAACCCATAGCAGCTCTGCTGCCTGGTATAGCCAAGTTAAGGGCAACACATCGGCTGTTGTCTTTGACCTGACTGTTTTACCTTAATCAAGGAGGTAAAGAAATATGAAATTCACAAATAAATTGATCAGTTGTTTGCTTGCAGTATTAATGCTTATCAGTATGTTTCCCACAATGGTATTTGCTGAAAGCACCACACAGTTTCCCAGCGAAACCGATCCTTTTGTAAGCAATCATTATTCTGATCCTATCGATAAGGAAAAACCTTTCTTTGAAGTTATTCTTCCTGAAATCGAAAAAAACATTGCAGAAAACAACAAACACACAATCAGCCCTTATTATGATGAGCTTCCTCTGGCTAACAACCCCAATAACTTCCAGAGTTTAGGTACAACATCGTATGCTGAAATCAACGGAAAAACCGTTACAGCAGAGGCATTTTACAGACTTAAGAATGAGTCGCTCAATGATCCCAACTACGGAATGGGACTGCTCATTTATCAGTGTATCCAGTATAAACTGGCTCATCCTGAAGAGGATGTAAAGATCACATTTTCTTCTTACAGAACTTCTGTAACAGCTTCTGTGTGTGTAATCCCCACAAGTAAATACTATGGCTATATGCGCTCACTGTACGGAATCAATTACGATGAGCATGGCTTTGTACGTATTTCTTATATGCTTCTTGAGGCTGCGCGCATGGGTATTGAGGTAACTATGGTAAATCAGCTGCCTTCCTATGCTGTAACCCAGTATGACCCCAACAGCAAGACTCTTAAGTCAAGAAAGCATCTCAATTACAAAAGCTACTTTACAAACAGTGTCCTTTCAAGCGAATGCTACGATAAGTATGCGTCAGGCGCTAAAGTTTCAGATTATCTGAATTTTGTTGCTGTTGACTGGACAATCGATGACAAAACATCAGATATGCAGCATCTGAAAAGTGCAACAGTATCTCATTATCTGGCAACTGACGGTACAGAACACAGAGATGCAGTTTTTTTCAGTAGTGCAAACCTTGACGAAAACAACTACATCGGCGCAAACGGCAACAACTATGCACAGTCCGGTGTAATCATTTCTGACCACAGCGATCTATATCGCACAACATACAACTACACACAGCTTATGTGTGAATACAGCGGTCAGGAAGAAATGTTTGAGCTGCGCAAATATATGAACGAGACAAACGACAAACAGATTGCTTTGTTCAAGAGCGGCAGGGGAGATGAAGTCCCCAAAGAAGAACAGATTGTTTACATCGGCTCCGAAACCGACCCTGTTTTTGAAGTGTATTTCACTCCTCTCGGCGGCAGCCCCGATACATGGGACGTTGATGCTAACCCTATTTCAAAGTATGCTGACAAACTTCTCACATCAGAGGATTACATCGAGTTTAACTGGAACGAATACGGTTATGGCACCTGCCTCCTTGGCGATACTCTTAGCAATGTACTTGAACAGGCTTACACAAAAAACCCCAATCCCCAGAATAAAATATCTACACGTGTTACAGGTTTCAGCGTACCTGAAATCGAAGAACTTGCTCTCGGTAGTGAAATTGGTTACAGAAGTCTGGGCAAAGGCTCAAACATACACGCCAAAGATCTGATGATGAGCTACAAGGAAGATGGACAGAGACATAACGTTTCCATTCTTACTTCCTGTAATTTCTATATGATTGCTTTCAACTATCGAACAAACTCAATGCTTGTCATCAATGAAAGCGAAGAATCAGGCGGTGAATTCTATAACATTTTCGGTCATAAGTATTCTTACGGTATGATTAATAAAGTTCTTATGACAGAAACTCCCAACCTGACACTCGAGGTAGGTGACACTTACCAGCCTGATGTTACTTATAACGGCAGCGGAACACTTTCCTGGAGTTCAGGCAAAAAATCTGTTGCAACTGTAAGCGGTGGCACAATTACAGCTGTAGCACCCGGCACAGCCAAAATCACAATTACTGACGGAACAAATAAGGCAACTGTTAATGTTAAAGTTGTTGAGTGCCTCGATTGTTATAATTCAAAAGGTCTTACCTGTAATACCGATGAGCAGTATATACTCAGCAGAAAACATTCAAGTATGCCTATGACTTTTGAAGCTGTTATCAATGTTGACCAGGAATCTTTAACAGGCACAACTACAATTCTTGGTAGTGACGGCAACTACGACCCTGCTATTGTATTTTCTCTCAATAAATATGGTCAGCCCCGTCTGGCAATCAGAGATGAAGCAAGCACAAGCGTACAGGATGTATATGTCTTCAATAATGTCAATGTTGCCACAGGCGAAGACGTACACCTTGCAATAACTCTTGATTTTGCAACCAAAACAATCAGCTGTTATGTTGACGGTAAACTTGCACAGAAAGGCACAGGACTTGCTTCAATCGTTCCTTTTGAAGAAAAGCACAATCCTATTGTCGGCGGTGACTATAAAAACGGAAACAAGACATTCTTCCCCGGAAAAATCAAATCTCTGGCCGTTTTCTCTGATGTGCGTACAGCAGACGAAATCAAGAATGACTACAGTAAATCTGTAGATACAGCAGACACAGCTCTCCTTGTTGCATACAACTTTATGCAGTGCGAGGAGCATATGGTGAAGGATCTTTCCCTTGAGGGTAACAATCTCAAGCATAATATTCTCTGGCAGGATAAGGATGACGTTGAGCCTGTGACAGACTACGAGTATTCTTTTGCTGTAATTGGTGACACCCAGACAATGAACGAAAAAGATCCCGATGCAATGGAAGCAATCTACGATTGGATTCTTGAGAATAAGAATGAGCAGAAGATAGAGTATGTTATCGGTCTCGGAGATATCACCGATGACAGTACAGATATCGAATGGGAAAATGCCAATAATTTCATTAGTAAATTGAATGGCGAAATTCCTTATGCTCTTACCCGTGGTAATCACGATGACTGGGATGACTTCAACCGTAATCTTCACAACGGTTACTACGAAACTACAATTGATGGTATGAAAAATCCCGGTGAGATTTCTCTTACCGATCCCACACAGCCGGGTCTTATTCCTAAAACTCTTGAAGACGGAACAGTTATTTATGTAACAAGAGAAGATGATATCCCCGAGGGCGGAAATGTAACTGGTGATCTTACAAACTCCTACAGATATTTCAATATCCAGGGTACTGATTATCTCATTTTAACTCTTGATTTTGCACCCGACGAAGAAACACTTATGTGGGCAAACGATGTTATATCTTCACACCCCGACCATAAAGTTATTGTTGTAACTCATGCGTATATGTATCGTGACGGAACAACAATTGATGCAATAAACGGTATCATCAATGACGTCAACCACAAGAAATTCCCGAAATCAATTCCATATTTTAACAAGAACTTCATCATGGACATAATCTGCATCATCCATGCCAATCCCGTTAAAATCAGCAACAGCATAACAAAAATTGCAATCAGTTGACGCAAAAAATACCGGTTTAAAATCTTCATGATTCCCAGTATAAATCATTAATTCCCAGTTTTCAAGGCATAGATACGCATGCTTATTCGTATCGCAGACTGTCAATCGGGTTCAGTTTTGCCGCCTTCATCGCCGGCATAACCCCGGACGATAATCCCACAATTACCGCAACCGATACAGACAAAACCACCGGCCAAATACTGAATGGCACATTATACCCCAGTATAAATCGTCCCACGCCCTGGCTTAGCCCAACGCCAATAATCAGCCCAATCATAGAACCGATAAACGAAATTAAAACAGATTCAAAAGTTGAAGGCATAGCAATATCTAAAGTACGTTTAATAATTGAACGATTACTTGGTAAAGGTTCTTGAACCATTTCAGGCTTTAAAAAACCTGAACAATCAAAAAACTTCAT
>CALEIO010000263.1 GCA_937875885.1 uncultured Clostridia bacterium
ACACTTGGTCCTATGAGTGATGCTCAGCTTCTTGACGGTCTCGATAACGAAACCGAAAAGAGATATATGCACCACTACAACTTCCCCTCATACTCAGTTGGTGAAACAAAGCCCTCAAGAGGCCCCGGCAGAAGAGAAATCGGTCACGGTGCACTCGCAGAGCGTTCACTTATCCCCGTTCTTCCCTCAGTTGAAGAATTCCCCTACACAATCCGTGTTGTTTCCGAAGTTCTTTCATCAAACGGCTCAACATCACAGGGCTCAGTCTGCGGTTCAACACTTTCACTTATGGCAGCAGGTGTTCCCATCAAGGCTCCCGTTGCAGGTATCTCATGCGGTCTTATCTCAGAAGGCGACCGTTTCATGACAATGGTTGACATTCAGGGTCTTGAAGACTTCTTCGGCGATATGGACTTTAAGGTAGCAGGTACACACGATGGCATCACAGCTATCCAGATGGACCTTAAAATTTCCGGTCTTACACCCGAGATGGTTAAGGAAGCACTTGAGAAGACTCACGTAGCAAGAAACTACATCCTTGATGACATTATGCTCAAGGCTATTGAGGCTCCCAGAGCAGAGCTTTCCAAGTATGCACCCAAGATGCTCACAACAACTATCCCTGCTGACAAGATTTCCGAGGTTATCGGTAAGGGCGGCAAGGTTATCAAAGAGATTCAGGCACAGTGCGAAGTTAAGATCGACATCGAGGAAGACGGCGACAACGGCCAGGTATTCGTTTCCGGTATCGATATGGAGCAGTGCCGCAGAGCTCTCTCCATTGTTGAGACTATCGCAATCGATCCCGAGCCCGGTGCAATGTACCTTGGTAAGGTAACACGCATTATGGACTTCGGTGCATTCGTTGAGATTGCTCCCGGCAAGGAAGGTCTTGTTCACATTTCCCAGCTTGATGTTAAGCGCACAGATAAAGTAACAGACGTTGTTAACGTTGGTGATGTTATCCGCGTTAAGGTTATGGAGATTGACGAGAAGGGCAGACTCAACCTCTCCCGCCGCGATGTACTCATCGAGGTAGACGGTCTTACTCCCGAAAACGACGTTACAGCAGACAGACCCCGCAGAGACGGCAACCGTGGCGGCAGAGACAACCGCGACCGTCGTCCCCGCAGAAACTAATCTGCAATAATTAATATATAAATAGTATAGGCTTATATATTATCAACTCCGACTCTTTACAAAAGGGTCGGAGTTTTTGTTTTTTGTGTGTGGGAACAGGTATAAGAGCCCAAATGTTCAAAAGGTTACAATTCAAAATGTCGGAGTCCATAAATTGTGCCTGTTGCTTTAGTGTGTTACAAAATGTCGTGTTTTTGTGTGATTTTGTAGCAAAATGCTTGTAACTTTTTGCTATGTTGTGCGATAATTTTGTTTATTATTGCTTGTAATAATGTAGTTTCCAAAACGATTATCTCGTTATTTATCCCTTTAAGGTGTGTTTTTTTGTATAATAAACAAATAATAATGTGTAGGTGTCTGTAAATGCGCCTGTACATATGAAAATTCTTGACAAGGAACGATGGAATATGGACAAAAAATTTCTGTATTACCTGATAAAGAGAGTGCTTCTTGCTATCGTTACAATCTTCCTGGTTGTTACTATCACTTTCTTTATTATGAATTTTATTCCCGGTGGCCCCTTTATGAGTGAAAAGTCTGTTTCAGAGACTACTCTGGCGGCTCTTAACGCCAAATTCGGTCTGGACAAGCCCATTGGTGAGCAGTATGTTAACTACCTCAAGGGCGCAGCTACATTTGACTTTGGTCCCTCTATGAAGATGGACGGACGTCAGGTAACAGACGTTATTATGGAAGGCTTTGCTACAAGCGCAAAGCTGGGTCTTATTGCGGCAGCAAGCGCAATTGTACTGGGTCTTATTTTCGGCTCATTGGCAGCAGTTTATCACAACAAGATTATCGACAGAATCATTATGGTGCTTTCAACAGCTTTTGTTGCTATGCCCTCATTTATTGTGGCAACACTTCTTCTGTGGATTTTCTGTGTACAGCTTAAGGTTTTACCTGCCAACGGACAGACAGCAGCGGGTCTTATCCTGCCTGTTATCTCTCTGATGCTGTATCCCATGGCTTACATCATCCGTCTTACACGTTCCAGTATGCTGGACGTTCTGGGACAGGACTATATCCGTACTGCAAAGGCAAAGGGTGTTGCACCCTCAATGGTTCTCTTCAAGCACGCTCTGAGAAATGCTGTTACACCTGTTATTACATACGCAGGTCCTATGGTAGCATTCATCCTCACAGGTTCTCTTGTTGTTGAGAAGATTCTTGCAGTTCCCGGCCTTGGTAAATACTTCGTTTCCAGTATTATCAACCGTGACTATACTATGATTATGGGTACAACTATCTTCCTTGCAGTTATAGTTGTTGTTATGATGCTTGTGTCAGACATCCTTTACAAGCTGTTTGACCCCAGAGTAGATCTTTCTTAAGGGAGGAAAAGTACAATGAGTAAAAATATTGACACACTCCCTGAGAAGAATCCGCTGAGCTTTCAGCTGGATCTCTCCAAGTGGGAGAAAGCTTCTTCAGAAGAGAAGGAGCAGCAGATAGTAGAGCGCGAGAGCGTAACATTCTTCAAAGACGGTATGCGCCGTCTGTGGAAGAACAAGGTTGCAATCACCTGCGCATTCCTTCTTATCTTTGTTATCATTGCAGTTGCGGTTATTCCTGCATTCTATCCTTATACTTATGACCAGCAGCTGGGTATTGCTGAAAAGGGCAAAGTTCCCGATTCCAGCTACAACAACTTAGGCCCTATGGAGTACAGCAACACTGAGCTCCAGATGATTGAAGAGGGCAAGGATGTATTCCCCCACCTTCTTGGTACAGACAGCCTTGGCCGAGATTACTTCATCCGTGTTATTTACGGTACAAGAATCTCTCTCTCCGTTGGTCTTTTTGCTTCTATTATTGTTCTTTGTATCGGTACACTTTACGGTTCAATCGCAGGCTATTTCGGAGGCAAGGTTGACCTTATTATGATGAGAATTGTTGATATTATCTATTCTCTGCCCGATATGCTGATGGTTATCCTTTTTTCTGTTGTATTCCAGCAGACTCTGGCTCCCATCATTGAGGGAACATTCTTTTCAAAACTTGGTACAGGTATGATCAGTATCTTCCTGGTATTTGCTCTGCTTTACTGGGTATCTATGGCTCGTCTTATCCGTGGTCAGATTCTTTCCATCAAGCAGCAGGAGTTCATCCTCACAGCGAAAGCACTTGGTGCAAAACCCGGCAGAATCATCAAGAAGCACCTGCTTCCCAACTGTATCAGCGTTATCGTTATTTCCACAGCACTTCAGATTCCCAATGCTATCTTCACAGAGAGCTTCCTGAGCTTCCTTGGTCTTGGTGTTTCAATTCCCATGCCTTCTCTCGGCTCTCTTGCAAGTGAGAATCTTTCCTACATCTATTCTGATGTATATAGACTTCTGGTTCCTGCACTTACTATCTGTCTGATAGTTCTCAGCCTTAACCTTTTCGGCGACGGTCTGAGAGATGCATTTGACCCGAAGCAGAAAAAGTAAGGAGGATTTAGTATGAGCTTATTATCAGTTAAAAATCTTAGAACCTCCTTCTTTACACCTGCAGGTGAAGTTAAAGCTGTAAACGGCATTTCCTATGAAATCGAAAGAGGCAAAACTCTTGGTATTGTTGGTGAGTCAGGTTCAGGTAAGTCTGTATCTGCTTACAGCATCCTTCAGATTCTTGCAAACCCCGGCAAAATTGTTGGCGGCAGCATTGAACTTGAGGGTCAGGAGCTTGTAGATATCAAAGAAAAAGGTATGGCAAAGATCCGTGGTAACAAGATATCCATCATCTTCCAGGATCCTATGACCAGCCTTAACCCTGTTTATACAATCGGCAATCAGCTTATGGAAGCAATAATGCTTCACACTGACCGTAACCGTGAGCAGGCTAAAGAAAGAGCTATTGAGATGCTCCGCCTAGTTGGTGTTAACGAGCCCGAAAAGCGTATCAAGCAGTATCCCCACCAGTTTTCAGGCGGTATGCGTCAGCGTGTTATGATTGCTATGGCACTTGCTTGTGAGCCTGATATCCTTATTGCAGACGAGCCTACAACAGCTCTGGATGTTACAATTCAGGCACAGATTCTGGACCTTATGAAGGACCTCCAGAAGCAGTTGGGTATGGCTATCATCCTTATTACTCACGACCTTGGTGTTGTTGCAGAAATGTGTGACGAGGTTATCGTTATGTATGCAGGTCAGGTTTGTGAGAGAGGTACAGCAGAAGAAATCTTCTACAACCCCAAGCACGAATATACACTTGGACTTATGCGCTCCATTCCTACAGTGAGCGATGAGCATACAAAGCTTCAGCCCATCGGTGGCTCTGCAGTTGACCTTCTCAATCTGCCCGCAGGTTGTCCTTTTGCACCCCGTTGTGATGCAGCAATGAAGATCTGCTTGCGGGAGCGCTGTCAGCGCATGGAGATCAACGATGCGCACGCCGCTGCCTGTTGGATGAATGTTAAGAACGCAATGGAACAGGAAGGCGGTGAGGGCTGATGGCTAAACAATATGCAGAACCGGCG